>JAFMSB010000010.1:12884-15918 GCA_017353815.1 Methylocapsa sp.
CGCCTGCGACGTCTTGCGTTCCGTCTACGATGGTTCGAAAGGCGAGGACGGCTTTGTTAGCCTCGAAGTCTCTCCGCATCTCGCCCATGACACAAAGAGCTCGATCGACGAGGCCCGGCGGCTTTTTGCTCGTGTTGGGCGTCCCAATGTATTCATTAAAATTCCCGGAACTGCGGCCGGTGCCCCAGCGGTCGAGGAGCTTATTTTCGAGGGAATCAATATCAACATAACTCTCTTGTTCTCGATCGAAAGCTATGAGGCGGTGGCGCAAGCCTATATGCGCGGTCTCGAGCGCCGCAGCGAAGCAGGCCGGCCGCTCGCAAACGTCACATCGGTTGCTAGCTTTTTCCTCAGCCGCATCGATACTCTTGTCGACCAGCTGCTTTCCCACCGCATCGTGCCTGGCGCGCATGCGGCTTCCGCTCCGGACCCTCGATCGTTGCTCGGCAAGGCAGCCATTGCCAATGCCAAGTTCGCATATCAGAGCTTTAAGCGCATCCTCGCGAGCCCCCGCTGGCGGGCGCTCTCGGCGCGCGGCGCCCATGTGCAGCGGATGCTCTGGGCAAGCACTAGCGCGAAGAATCCCGCTTATTACGATCTCAAATATGTCGAACCTCTGATCGGACCGCACACCATCAACACCATGCCGCGAAATACGATCGCGGCGTTCCTCGATCATGGCCGCGTTGCGCCGACGCTCGAAGAGGGCGCCGGCGAGGCGGAACGGGTTATGGAAGATCTCGGCCGGCTCGGGATCGACTTCCGGCTGGTCACGTCGCAGCTCGAAAATGAGGGCATACAAAAATTCATCGAGCCCTACGACGCTTTGGTGAAGAGCATTACCGCGAAGCGGGAGAAGAATCTCCGGCGCGATGACTTCGGCTCTCTAAAGGATGTGGCGCGGAATCTCCGCCGCCGGGTGATCGAAATGACGGCCTCGGCGGGCTCTGGCCATCCAACTTCATGCCTTTCCTGCGCCGACATCGTGGCCGCCCTTTTTTTCCAAGAGATGCGCTGGGACCCAAGCGACCCAGCGGCGCGCAACGTCGATCAGTTCGTGCTTTCCAAGGGGCATGCCGCACCCATTCTCTGGGCAGTGCTCTACGAAGCGCATGCCATCTCCGAGGATCCGCTGTCGTTACGCCGGATCGACAGCACTCTCGAGGGCCACCCGACCGCGTTAAATCCATGGGTTAAAGTCGCGACCGGATCGCTTGGCCAGGGCCTTGCCGCGGCCAACGGCATGGCCCTTGCCAACCGGCTCGACGGCATCGATGCGCGCATTTATTGTCTGATGGGCGACGGCGAATGTTCCGAAGGGTCGGTCTGGGAGGCAGCCCAATTCGCTTCGCTCAATCAGCTGAAGAATCTTATTGCAATTGTCGATGTGAATGGCCTTGGCCAAAGCGGGCCAGCGCCCTATCACCACGACACGGGCTTGTTTGCGCGCCGTTTTTCCGCTTTTGGCTGGCGGACATTCGAGATCGATGGCCACGATATGGCCGCGGTTGTTGAGGCATTGCGCGAGGCTGCAAAAAGGGGCCCAGCCGCGATTATCGCCCGCACGGAGAAAGGCAAGGGAGTTTCTTTCCTCGAAGGCGCAGAGGGATGGCACGGGAAGGCGCTCAATCGCGAGGAGATGAATCGGGCGCTTGCCGAAATTGGCGATACCGGAGCGGGCGTGGCGGTTCAGCCCCGCCGCATCGGCCAGTTTCAAGCAGGACGAGCGGTGGAACCTCTTGCCGTAAGGCCTAGCTACCGGCAAGGCGAAGCCGTTGCCACCCGCCAGGCTTTTGGCCGCGCGCTCGATAAGCTTGGGGAAATTGACGCGCAAATCGTCGCGCTTGATGGCGATGTCAAGAATTCGACCGGGACCGAGGCGTTTGCAAAGCGCTTTCCGGAGCGTTTCTTCGAGAGCTACATTGCGGAGCAGAACATGTCGGGCGCGGCGCTCGGGCTCGCCGTCTGCGGCAAAATTCCTTTTGCCGCAACCTTTGCCTGCTTCCTTACCCGCGCGTATGATTTCATCCGCATGGCGCAATACAGCCGGCCGCCTCATCTTATCTACTGCGGCAGCCACGCCGGCGTCTCGATTGGTGAAGACGGTCCATCGCAAATGGGTCTAGAAGACATCGCGATGTTCCGCGCGCTCATCGCAAGCACCGTGCTTTATCCTTCGGATGCCGTTAGCGCGGAGCAACTGACCGCTGCCGCCGCCCGCACGCGAGGCATTGTTTATATTCGCACGACACGCGCAAAGACGCCGGTGATCTACGGCAATGACGAGCAGTTCCCGGCCGGCGGCAGCAAAACATTGCGATCCTCGCCGGCCGACCGCCTAACGATCATTGCGGCCGGAATAACGCTCCACGAAGCGCTCGCCGCGCATGATGAATTGAAGCAAAAAGGCATGGCTGCGCGCGTTATCGATGCCTATTCCATCAAACCTCTCGATGCCGAGGCGATGATTCGCGCGGCGAAAGAGACGGGCGTCCTGCTCGCTGTTGAAGATCATTCGATCGACGGCGGGCTTGGCGAGGCCGTGACGGCCGCGGTTGGATCCGTTGCGCCCGTTCACCGGCTGGGAATCCGCGAACTGCCGCGGTCTGGCACGGAAGAGCAGCTCCTCGAGCGCTATGGCATTTCGCGCCACGCGATCGAAACGAAGGCGTTCGCATTGGCGCGGCAATAGCAACGCATGATTTACGGACTCGAATAGAAGATTGCGGCGCCGGCCATTAAAGCCGTATTGATTGAAAAAAGTCAAAATAACATTTTACGTCACGCCCTTTACGCCAATGACCACAAGCGAGGCGTTCAGGAAGCCGGCTTTTTTCAACGAATTCGTGTGCTGCCAAGAATGGGGCGATTCTTTGGGCATTGGTCTCCTCCGCGGGCCTCATACGAGCGGGCATGATCCTTCATAGGTCGCCGGAAGCGGTCTGGGTCGAGCCCAAGGAGTGGCAGCTCCTCAAATCCCTCGCGCCGCATTTGGCCCGCGCGGCCGACATCCATAGTTTGCTCGCGCGCTCGC
>JAFMSB010000117.1 GCA_017353815.1 Methylocapsa sp.
GCGGCCGGGGCCGCGCCCAGGCGGGAGCCGTTCCCGCAACTGGGCAATTGCCGAATATGGTCTGGCTTTACCGCCGCCCTATCCTCGATTTTTGGGCCGCTCATGACTATACGCTTGGCGAGATTGTCACTCATGTCCTTGTGCATGAGATCGGCCATCATTTCGGGCTTTCTGACGAAGACATGCGAAGGATCGAGGGCGCGGCCAGATGACAAGCGACGGATTGCGATGGCAATTCTGAAGGCGAGTGGAGCAGAAATTGATGCTTGATGCCGCCCTTGCCGCCGCAGGCCAGGTTTTTACTCCCCCCTTCCGGCGTGTGCTCTGGAAAACGCTTGGGCTAACCTTTGCTTTGCTCGCTCTCGTCTGGGCCGCAATCCACAAGCTCATCGTGACAAGCGCCGCGCTTCCCTATCCATGGGGGGCCTGGGCCGTATCCATCCTAAGCGGAGCGGGACTCTTTGTGGGGTTGGCTTATCTAATCACGCCCGTCTCTTTCCTTGTCGCCGGGTATTTTTTCGACGAGCTTGCTCTCGAGTCCGAGCAGGTGCTTGCGCCAGGCGAAATGCCGGGCCGCGCGCCGCCTTTTGGCCAATCGCTGTGGCTCTCGATCAAGTTTGCCGCGGTTTCGCTTGCGGTCAACCTCGCCGCGCTTATGATTTGGCTCATCCCAGGCGTTAACGCGGCAGTCTTCTTTGCCGCCAACGCTTATCTCTCCGGGCGCGGCTACTTCGAGCTTGCGGCCTCCCGGCACCTTCCGATGAACGAGGTGCACCGGCTGCGAAAATCAAATGGCTTCCGCTTATTCGGCGCCGGGCTTTTCATTGCTGGGCTTCTTGCCGTCCCCATCGCCAATTTGCTTACGCCGCTTTTTGCCACCGCCTTCATGGTGCGGATCGTCTGCCGGGTCAGGCAGGAGGCACGAAGGACACGTGCCGCCACGATTTAGGCAGGACGCACTCACCCGCCGGGGGTGCCGGCAAACTGCCCGGTCTTCCGGTACCGGTAGAGATATGTCGGCACGAAAGCCCCGAACGGCTCGGGGGTTATACTAAAGCCGTGGAGCGTTCTTCCCTCGGCCTCGGCGAGCGCGGAGACGATATTATCGGAGCGGAGAAGTTCGACCTGGTCGCTGGTGATCAGGAACATTTCGGGCAAGAGCCCGAGCGAGAGCTTATGGACTACCTCCATGATGGCAGCGAGCGCGGCCGCACTTTTGAACGAGATTGGGACGAGGATGCGCCTGCGCTGCGTCTCCGATAGGACAAAGGAGATGACCTGCTGCAGCGTTACAATCTCGGGGCCCCCCAATTCATAAACCGTTCCTGGCACTGCCTTTCCCTCGATGGCAAGGGCAATAGCCTCAGCGACATCCCCCACAAAGACAGGCTGGAGCTTTGTTTGGCCGCCGCCGATCAGTGGCAGTACCGGCATAAAGCGCGCCATGGACGCAAAACGGTTGAAGAACTGATCTTCCGGCCCAAACACGACCGAGGGCCGCATGATAACCGTTGCCGGAAAAGCTTTGCGCGCGGCTGCTTCGCCAAATGCCTTTGTCTGCGCATAGCCGGACGCGGACGAAGGATCTGCTCCGATCGCAGATACGTGGACGAGGACCTCGAGGCAAGCTTGTTTGGCCGCTTTGGCTATGTTTTCGGCCCCAAAGTGATGGATCGCCTCGAAGCGCTGCGCGCCTTTCTGATGCAGGATACCAACAAGATTGACCGCCGCCTGCGCGTCCCGCATGGCATGAGCCACAGATTCGATTGACCGCACATTCGCTTGGACGGCATGAATTTGCCCCGTCCCGCCGAGTGGCTGCAGGTGAAGCGCAAGGCCCGGCCTTCGCGAGGCGGCCCGAATCCGCCAGCCCCGGCTTGCCAGGGCGCGCACCACATAACGTCCGAGAAAGCCCGAACCGCCAAATACAGTGACGAGCCGGTCCGTTTTCACGAGTTCGTCGCCCATTCTCCTGACCCCAAATGGAAAGCTCCGCCAGCAGGGCGGTCAATGCATGAAAGGGCAGGCGGGGTCCAGACTGAATCCGGTTCGAACGGCAACTTCCGGCTTAACGGAGGGCGCGGGATCGAGCGTCGCAGGCACGGCACCGCCGGCCAACGGGCCTGACCCGTCGCGATTCCTTTGGCAGGCCAGGCGAAATTCGTGCGCTCCTGAGCGCAGGGGGCGCCCGCCCGATTTCAATTTGCGCTTGACATTGCGCGATGCCATACCTACGTACCCGGCTGCTAGCACTCCCCCCAAGAGAGTGCTAGCAGCACCGATTACCAAAGCAGACGTAAGCTTGACGGGGCGCTCCGGTTATGCCCGGGCGCGCCGCAAGCCGGTTAATAGGGAACCAGAAACATGGCTTTTCGTCCTTTGCACGACCGCGTCGTGGTCAGGCGACTTGAAAGTGAGGAAAAAACCAAAGGCGGAATCATTATCCCCGATACCGCCAAAGAGAAACCGCAGGAAGGCGAGATCATCGCCGTCGGGCCGGGCGGACGCGACGAACAGGGCAAGCTCACCCCGCTCGATGTGAAGGCCGGGGACAAGGTGCTGTTTGGCAAATGGTCAGGCACCGAAGTCAAGATCGACGGCCAGGATCTCCTCATCATGAAGGAGAGCGATATTTTGGGCGTGGTTGCCTAATAATCGGGCCTTCCACACAAACTCTCATCCGGTTTTGGAGATTTAACTATGGCAGCCAAAGAGCTCCGCTTTTCTTCCGATGCCCGCGACCGCATGCTGCGCGGCGTCGATATTCTCAACAACGCGGTTAAGGTGACCCTTGGACCTAAGGGCCGCAATGTCGTCATGGAGAAATCCTTTGGCGCGCCGCGGATTACCAAGGACGGCGTGACTGTCGCCAAAGAGATCGAGCTTGCCGACAAATTCGAGAACATCGGCGCGCAGCTCGTGCGCGAGGTTGCGTCGAAAACGAATGATTTGGCCGGCGATGGAACCACAACGGCAACCGTTCTCGCCGCCTCTATCGTCAGGGAAGGCACAAAGGCCGTTGCCGCGGGCCTTAATCCGATGGATTTGAAGCGCGGGATCGATCTTGCGGTCAACGCAGTTGTCGCCGACCTCAAGAAGAACTCAAAAAAGGTCACTTCGAATGAAGAGATCACCCAAGTGGGAACGATTTCGGCCAATGGCGACAAGTCAATTGGCGAAATGATTTCCAATGCCATGCAGAAGGTTGGCAACGAAGGCGTCATCACGGTCGAAGAGGCAAAGAGCCTCGAGACGGAGCTCGATGTCGTCGAAGGCATGCAGTTCGACCGCGGCTATCTCTCGCCTTACTTCATCACCAATGCCGAGAAGATGACGGCCGAACTGGAGGAGCCCTATATTCTCGTGCACGAGAAGAAGCTTTCTTCGTTGCAGGCGCTTCTTCCGGTCCTCGAAGCCGTCGTCCAGAGTGGAAAGCCTCTTCTCATTGTGGCTGAAGATGTCGAGGGAGAGGCGCTCGCGACGCTCGTTGTTAACAAGCTGCGCGGAGGGCTGAAGGTAGCGGCTGTCAAGGCCCCGGGGTTCGGCGACCGCCGCAAGGCGATGCTTGAGGACATCTCCGTTTTGACTGCTGGCCAAATGATATCCGAGGAGCTCGGTATCAAGCTCGAGAACGTCACTTTGCAGATGCTCGGCCGCGCCAAGCGGGTTCGCATTGAAAAGGAGGCAACGACGATCATCGACGGGGCGGGCGGTAAGAAAGATATCGAGGCCCGGATCGGACAGATCAAGTCGCAAATCGCCGACACAACGTCGGACTACGACCGCGAGAAACTGCAGGAGCGTCTTGCTAAGCTCGCCGGGGGAGTCGCCGTGATCAAGGTTGGAGGCGCCTCTGAGGTCGAAGTGAAGGAAAAGAAGGATCTTGTGGACGACGCTCTCAATGCGACTCGCGCCGCTGTCGAGGAGGGCGTTCTGCCGGGCGGCGGCGTGCCGCTCCTGAGGGCCATTAAGGCGCTCGATGGCATCAAGGTGGAGAATTCTGATCAGCAGACCGGTATTGAGATCGTGCGCAAGGCGATCCAGACACCCGCCCGGCAGATAATTGACAATTCCGGAGGTGACGGCGCCGTCATCGTCGGCAAACTGATCGAAAACCCATCCTACTCCTTCGGGTTCAATGCCCAAACGGGAGAATACGGGGATCTGATGAAGCTCGGCATCATTGACCCCACCAAAGTGGTGCGCACCGCGCTGCAGGACGCAGCGTCTGTTGCGGGCCTTGTCGTTACCACCGAGGCGACCGTCGTCGAAGCGCCTAAGAAAGAAACGCCTGCAATGCCGGGCGGCGGCGGAATGGGCGGAATGGGTGGAATGGATTTCTGAAATCCAAGCTCAGAGCGCAAGGCGCAAAGGCCCCGGCAACCCCGGGGCCTTTTTGTTTTCCAGGTAAGCGGACCTCGAATTCTATTCGCTTGCTCGCGCGGCGCCAATTTCCTCTCCGCAGCAAAATGCTCTAAGATCAGCCGCAATTAGAAGGACGGGCGGGAGCGCGAACAAGGTGCATCCAAGGTCTGAGTCACGGCGAGCGAAGGGTCATAACCGGAAAACCGCAACGAGAGTGGATCTCCTGAATGCTGTTTATGCATCTTGCACCGGCCTATCGCGGGCGCAAGCGAAGGAAATCTTCGAGATGGCCCTCCAGGAGATCGCAGATACACTCGTGAAAGGAGAGGCGGTCAAACTGCGCTCGTTCGGCATGTTTGCCGTGCGCGCCAAACGCGAACGGATCGGACGCAACCCGCGCACCGGTATCGAGGTCCCGATCACCCCCCGACGCGTTCTCACCTTTAAGCCTTCTCCCATTCTTTCCGCCGCCATCAATGGCGAGATCGCGGCCGAAGACACGGATGATGATTAGCCGCAACTATCGCTTGGTAATTAGGGAATATTTAGCTAAAAGCGCAGCGAACAAAACAGCCCTGTAGCTCAGCTTTCCTGCTGCTGGGGAGTTCTGCAGCGGCCGTGTCAACAGGGCCGGCCGCGTTCCACAACCGCCGCACCTTCCGCCGTATGCAGCCAAACTCAAGATCAAGGTCCATGATGCGTTATCTCGCCATATTTGCAGCTGTTTTTTCGGCCGCTGCCGCGGCTCTCGGCCTGCAGAGCAGCGATAAGATCATGATGCTGGTCGCCGCGGCGGGTTTTCTTTGCGCCTTTACAACCTTCCGGTCGCGGCGCATCTCGACTTTCCTGCAAATTTTCGCGGCGGTTTTTGCGGTAGAAACCATAGTCTTTGGCATCCTCTTCCTCGCCGCGCAGGCGGATCTTTGGCCTGCGCCCATGGGAGAGTATGAGCCCCCCGCAAGTCTTCCGCTGACCGTCGCGATCTTCGCTATCCTCGTCTACGCAATTTCCTTTATTCCAGTTGTGCGCTCGATGATGGATATCGCCGATCGCTACTTCAACACGCGCGATTCCACGCACGCGCACCTTTGGCCTTTCCCTTCCTTTGTCATCCCGGAGCGGCGCCTGGCGATCGCGATGGTCGTGCTGCTGGTCATGATCAATCAGGCCCAAGTCGGGATGAGTCTGCGCTTGTCTTTCTTCAACCGCGACTGGTTCGACGCCATACAAAACAAGGACCAGGCGGCGTTTTGGTCGCAGCTTTTCTTCGTCTTTGTTCCGTGGGCATTCGCCTATATTGCAAGCGCCGTTGTCGAGTTTGTCGTTACATCCATTCTCATCATCCGCTGGCGGCGCTGGCTCACCGGAAGCTATGTGGGGCGCTGGCTCGATAACCATACCCACTACCGCATGTCGCTTTCGGGCGGCGGCGCCGACAACCCCGACCAGCGCATATCGGAAGATATCAACCGCTTCATCGATGGGGGCCAGATCGGCTACGGTATTTATTCCTTTTCCATTTTGCTCATTGCCAATCTGACCTCGCTCGTTTCCTTCTCGATCCTCCTTTGGGATCTTTCCGCTAATTTCACCCTGCCTTACACAAAA
>JAFMSB010000418.1 GCA_017353815.1 Methylocapsa sp.
CACAACAGACAACCCCTCGCGCCTTGCTTTGCTTTGAGCCCTCGCTCCGGCTAAGCGAGGCGGGGCTTTTGAAAACGCGGAAACTTACATTGGGGAAACTCTATTTCCTTGCGCCTGCCCCTCCGGTGCGGGCGCCAAGTGATTCCAATTCCACCAAAAAACTGCACCATCTTACCGCCGCGAAACCTGCGCGCTGTTTTCGCTCTGTAAGATTTTTGCCCGTGACCGGACAAAAATGTTTCACGTGAAACATTTTTAGAACTATTCTAAAAGCTGCGCCGGGCGGCGGTTTGTGGGTTTCGCGCGCCCTTGCGCCCCTCTCTCGGCGTGTTATTGAGCGCGATTACCGGCCCCCATTAGCGCTGCGAGCTGCCGCGGGGGCAGTGCGGAGCTGACCTTGGCCCAAATTGCGCGACCTTCGCCCGGCGAAGCCCTGACCTTCGACGACGTGCTCCTCCTGCCAGGCCATTCCAAGGTCTTGCCGGGCGCAGTGGATCTCAAGACGCGGCTTACGGCGGGGATTAGCCTCAATATCCCTATTGTTTCTTCCGCCATGGATACGGTCACCGAGGCAAAGCTTGCCATCGCTCTCGCCCAGGCGGGCGGGATCGGGGTCATCCATCGCAATTTGGATCCGGCGGAACAGGCCGAGGAGGTGCGCAAGGTCAAGCGCTTCGAGAGCGGCATGGTGGTCGATCCGATCACTGTTTTTCCCGACGAGACTCTCGCCGATGCGCTCGCCCTCATGCGCAGGCATGGAATTTCCGGCATACCGGTTGTCGAGCGCGGGCCCGGGGGCAAGCCATCAAGGCTTTGCGGCATCTTGACCAACCGCGACGTCCGCTTCGCGGATAATCCGCTTCAGCCCGTCTCCGAGCTGATGACCAAGAATCTGATCACGGTGCGCGAGGGAGTGAGCGAGCAAGAGGCGCGCCGGCTTCTCCATCAGCACCGGCTCGAGAAGCTCCTCGTTGTCGATGACGAGTTCCGCTGCGTCGGCCTTGTGACTGTCAAAGATATGGAAAAGGCAACCCTGCATCCGGATGCTTGCAAGGATGGCGAGGGACGGCTGCGGGTTGCCGCGGCATCAAGCACCGGGGACAAAGGCTATGAGCGGGCGCTGATGCTGATCGATGCGGGGGCGGACTGCGTCGTCATCGACACAGCCCATGGCCACTCAGAGGGCGTTTTGGATCAGGTGAAGAGGCTCAAGCGCATAACGAATAAGACCTCGATTGTTGCTGGAAACGTGGCGACCGCAGAGGGCGCAAAAGCGCTGATTGGCGCAGGCGCCGATGCGATCAAGGTTGGCATTGGCCCCGGCTCGATATGCACGACGCGCATCATCGCGGGTGTCGGCGTGCCGCAGCTCACCGCAATCATGGACTGCGCCGAGGTTGCGCGCGACGCAAATATCCCGGCCATTGCGGATGGCGGCATAAAATATTCGGGCGATCTTGCGAAGGCGATTGCGGCGGGCGCCGATTGCGCGATGATCGGCTCGCTCTTTGCCGGGACCGACGAGAGCCCGGGCGAAGTCTATCTTTACCAGGGCCGCTCCTTCAAATCCTATCGCGGCATGGGCTCGCTCGGCGCTATGTCTGCCGGATCGGCTGATCGTTATTTCCAGCAGGATGCACGCGATCAGCTCAAACTCGTGCCGGAGGGAGTGGAAGGCCAAGTGCCCTACCGCGGACCTGTCGCCGTCATTCTGCACCAGCTCGCGGGGGGCGTGCGCGCGGCGATGGGCTATGTGGGGGCGGCGGAGATCGGCGATTTTCAGGCGCGCGCGCGGTTCTTGCGCATCTCCCCCGCAAGCCTGCGCGAGAGCCATGTGCACGATGTGGCGATCACCAAGGAGAGCCCGAATTATCCGGCGGGGGAATGAAGGGCTGC
>JAFMSB010000419.1 GCA_017353815.1 Methylocapsa sp.
ATTTTGCCGATCTGCAGTTTGTGCAGCATTATAACGGCCTAAAAGCCTACAGCCGCTCGAAACTCTGCAACATTCTCTTCACGCGCGAGCTTGCCCGCCGCCTGGAGGGAACGGGTGTCACCGCCAATTGCCTTCATCCGGGCTTTGTTGCCACTCGCTTCGGCGGCGAAGCGGGCGGCCCGGTCTCCCTTTTCCTGCCCTTGGCCAAGCTATTCGCCATTTCACCCGCAAGGGGCGCGGAGACGCTGGTTTATCTTGCATCCGCGGCAAGCGCCGAGGGATTATCCGGCAAATATTTTTATGAGTGCCGCCCGGTCCCGCCGTCTCCTGAGGCACAGGATGACCGGGCCGCCTTAATGCTTTGGGAGCGCAGCGCAAAGATCGCTGGCATAGGGCCTGAAGGAGGCAGCGCGTGAGCCCGGATGTCGAGCATCTCACCGTTCAATTGGCAGACGTGACGATTCACGCCGCCGCTGCGGGTCCCGGGGATGGCCCTCTGGTTATTCTGCTACACGGCTATCCGGAATTCTGGTATGGCTGGCGCAGCCAAATCGCGCCTCTTGCGAGCGCGGGTTTTCGTGTCATCGTCCCAGACCAGCGCGGCTATAACCTCAGCAGCAAGCCGCAAGGCTGGCAGGCCTATAAATTACCCTATCTGGTTGGCGATGTTTTTGGCCTCGCAGACCATTTCCGCCGCGATAGGTTTATGCTCGCGGGTCATGATTGGGGCGGGCTTGTCGCCTGGGCCTGCGCGATCGCACATAAAGGCCGCGTGAGCCGCCTTGCGATCTTGAATGCCCCGCATCCAGCCGTCTTTTGGCCATACGCCCGCGCTCATCCCTCGCAAATCTTGCGCAGCTGGTACATCTTCTTCATGCAATTGCCGCGGCTGCCGGAGCTTTTATCCGAGGCCCAGAATTTCCGGGCGATGGCGGATGCGCTCACTAAATCCAGCCGCCCTGGAACTTTTACCGATGAGGATTTGAACGTTTACCGCGAGGCGTGGCGCCAGCCGGGGGCATCGACGGCGATGATTAATTGGTACCGCGCCTTGCGTGCCGCAACGCCCATCGGCGGGCGCGTGGTCGATATTCCAGTGCGGCTTCTCTGGGGTGCGCGGGACCGGTTTCTTGCCGCCGGAATGGCGGAGTTGAGCCTTCGCTACTGCAAGAGGGGCGAGCTTAAAATGTTTCCCAATGCCACGCATTGGATCCAGCATGAAGAACCCGCCGAGGTCTCCCAGGCTCTCACGGACTTTTTTGCGGCGTTCGAGTAATCCGGCTCGCAGCGAGGGTGCCTGAACCGCGGAGCGCCTCTCCCAAGCCGCCTTCCAAAATGTAGCACGCTACCTCAGAGCCGGCGTGGGTCATGCTTCTCTTTAGCAGCACCCGGTCTGGCTCCGGAACAACTGTGGTCTGGGACAACGGGTCAAGAACCGCTTTTGGGGATTGCGCGGAGCGCTTATATTCCGGAAACAGGTTAGTTTGGAGAAACTGCAGCGGATGAAGGAAAAACTGACCGCAGAAGACCGCGCGGCGCTGCGAACGGAGTTCGAGCGCCTGCGGCAGGAGCACCGCGATCTCGACGCCGCGATCGAAGCGCTGCTCCAGCTTGGGAGTGACCGGCTACAGATTCAGAGGCTAAAGAAAAGGAAGCTCGTATTGCGGGATCGTTTAGCGTTTCTCGAAGATCAGCTTACTCCGGATATTATCGCCTGACCGGGCCGGAGGAGGCATTCGCCGGCATATGCAAGGGAGGCGAAGGAGCTTCTTGCTAGTATGCCCGCCGCCGCCAAGCCCCGGATGCGGCGGTTGGCGGGCAGGACCAATGGGGGCGGGCTGGCATGGTTGAGCCCCGGGCCCCGGGCGGCCAATGGGCGGTATGCGCCGCTGCTTC
>JAFMSB010000011.1 GCA_017353815.1 Methylocapsa sp.
GCCCTATGTCGCAAGCCGCAAGATCGCCCAAGAGAAGAATCCGTGGAAGACTCTTACCGCTATCGAAAACAAGGTTGAGGTGGAATTTTTGCGCCCCGCGCTGCTCGGCGAAAGCATTTTGCCTTATCGCGTCTTCGGGCCGTTTGAGGCGGTCGTCCCCGTAACGGCCAAAGGCGAAATGGTTAATGCCGAGGGCGCGGCCAATCGCGGTTTCGAAGGCTTGCATGGCTGGATGACCAAGGCGGAGAAGGTTTGGGGCGATAACTCCGAAAGCGGCTCCATGACTTTGATCGGCCGCTGGAATTACCACAATGAATTGGGCGCGCAATTTCCGCTCGCGCCGCTGCGCGTCGTTTATGCGAAAGCGGGCAAGCAGCCCGCCGCGTGTCTTCTAAGACACTCGACGCATGTGATTGATCACAAGCTTTATTGGGCTTCGCTCCAAACCGAAATCGAAGCCAATTATTTGACAGCGATCCTAAACAGCGAAACGGCTCGCTCAAGAATTGAGGCCCAACAATCAAAAGGCCAATGGGGTGCGCGCGATTTCGACAAGGTGATGTTCAACCTGCCGATCCCGCGCTTCGATGCAAAGAACCGCCTTCACAACGCCATCGCTAATGCCGCGCGCGAGGCCGAGAAGATCGCCGCCGCCGCCGCCCTGCCCCAAAACATCAAATTCCAACGCGCGCGCGGCCTCATCCGCGCGGCGCTGAAAGATGCGGGCATCGCACAAAAAATCGATGCTCTCGTTGCGCGGCTCCTCGATCGGAAATGAAAGCCAGAATGTCAGGAGCGAGCCAGGCTCACGCTCGATGAAATCAACCATGTGTCTGCTGTTGCGGACGCGCTTGCCTTCACAATCGCACAGATGGCGCGGATCGACGAGGCTTACCTCGCCGCATTTCCCGCTCAGTAATATAGATCGTGAATTAAAATCTTGCCCGGCATTGAAGCCCTCACCCTGAGGAACGCGCGAAGCGCGTGTCTCGAAGGGGCGAGGGCGCCTGACGCTACTGGCGCATCCTTCGAGAGGGCCGCTGCGCAGCCTCCTCAGGATGAGGCCGGGCTTTTTTGCGCGCACATTATTTAAATTCCACACAAACCGGCTTTGGATAACTTTCCGCAAAGCTCGCCTGTGGCAATGCATTGGTGCATTATGCCAGTGATTCGCCATGTTGCGCGGTGGTTCATGGTGTGTGCCCGTCAACCGTCTATCGCACGATTTTCCCGCAGATGACGTTCTTTTTGCCCAAAGAGGAAAGGGCGCAATTCCGCTTTGAATTCGAGACGGAGATGAAGCGGCTGCAAAAGGCTTGATCAGCGCCCTCACCCGGCCTTCGGCCACCCTCTCCCGCAAGGGGAGAGGGCAAAAATCTTGCCATGTTTGCTTCTCATGCAGCTTTCATTCGGCAATCTTTTTGAGGCGGTGGAAAGCAACGAAGCCCAAGAAAGCGTCACGCGCCTTATCGATATGCCGCGTCTCAAGATCGAGCGCATCGTCTCTTTGGGACAAAAAAGCCCGCCGGGATTTTGGTATGATCAGCCCTTCGCCGAATGGGTTGCGGTCTTAGCCGGCTCGGCGGGGCTGCGCTTCGAGGGAGAGGATGCGATCAAAGTAATATCATCGGGCGGCTATGTCCTCATTCCGGCGCGCGCAAAACACCGCGTGGAGTGGACGGAAAAGGACCGCCCCACCATCTGGCTTGCGGTGCATTTCCCCGAAACCGGCTAGAGGGGCGGGCGCGCAGGCAAAAGCCACATTTGCGCGCGGCTCAAATTTAGGGTTCACTCCAAATCGTGCTGCAAGCGCCGAAAAGCTGGGCAAGCCAATGGCCGTGACCGCCGAAATCGAGCATCTTTTTGGGAATCTCGCGCCCTACATCCATAGCTACGGCGCCGCGGCGGTCGTCGTCATTCTGACGTTTGAGTCGATCGGGGCGCCGCTACCTGGCGAATCATTGCTCATCTTCGCGTCGGTGCTCGCCGCGCGCGGCGAAATATCGCTTCCCGTCCTCATGCTCGCGTCTTGGGCGGGCTCGGTGTTGGGCGATAATATTGGCTATCTTCTCGGCTGGCGTTTTGGCCGCGGCCTCATCCTGCGCTACGGAGCAAGGTTTGGCATCAACCAGGAGCGCATGGGCAAGGTCGAAGCAGTGTTTGCACGCTATGGCGCTTTTACCGTTGCTTTCGCGCGGTTCGTCAACGTGCTCCGCCAGCTGAACGGCGTCGTGGCAGGCATCTTGCGCATGGATTGGAGGCACTTTGTCTTCTTCAATGCGCTTGGCGGCGCGCTTTGGGTTACGGTCTGGTCGCTCGCAGGCTATTATCTTGGCAAGCACGTCATGAACCTCGGGGCGGCTGCGCATACACTCGAGCATGGCGGCGCGCTTGTGGGCGTCGCCGTGCTGGCACTCGTGCTTATCTACGCCGCCGCATCGCGAGGCCACAACAAGGGCTGACCATAGCTCGCGCCAAAAAGCCCGCCGCGAGCCGCACAGCGTTGTTGGGTCCCTCACCGTGCGCCGTTTCGCCTTTGACTTTCGAGCCGGTAGGGATGAGCCGGATAGACACCGAGGATCTTCAGTTCCTTGCAAAAGAAGGCAAGCTCTTCCAGCGCGCGCGCAAGACCCGGCTCCTCGGGGTGTGCCTCCACATCGGCCAGAAATTGGGTCGCGATGAACTCGCCTCCGACCATATAGCTTTCGAGCTTGGTCATGTTGACCCCGTTTGTGGCGAAGCCGCCGAGCGCCTTGTAAAGGGCGGCCGGCACATTGCGAACCCGGAAAACGAAACTTGTCACGACACATCCCGGCACGGGCTTCGTCCATTGCGGATCTTTCGCCAGCACGGCAAAGCGCGTCGTGTTGTGCGGCTCGTCCTCAATATCGGCGGCGAGCACCTTTAGGCCGTGGATCTCGGCAGCAAGCCGGGTCGCAATCGCCGCACGGCTTGGGTCGGCGCATCCAGCAACCTCGCGCGCCGATCCTGCGGTATCGCCGGCGACATGTGCCGCAAGCCCATGGGCGCGGATGATCTTGCGGCATTGGCCGAGCGCATGGATATGACTGTAGACGGTGCGGATCTGGTCGAGTCGCGCCTCTTTTATGCCAAGCAGCTGGAAATGAATGGGCAGAAAATATTCCCCGACAATGAAGAGCCCTGAGGCCGGTAAAAGATGATGGATATCGGCCACCCGCCCGGCAATCGAGTTTTCGAGCGGGATCATTCCGAGCGCCGCGGTGCCGTCCGTGAGCGCCCCGAGGGCGTCCTCGAACGTCGCGCAGGGTAAGGGCTCCCAATCCGGATAGACGCCGTTGCAAGCGATATGGGAATTGGCGCCCGGTTCGCCCTGATAAGCGATTTTCTTGGCCGTCAACTCGATACCCAGTGCGGATGGATTCGTGCGGCTGTCCGCTTCTATAAAGACCGGAATGCGAGCGGCACGGAGAAATACACCATGATGACAACCAGGATCGCAATGGCAAAGGCCATCACCACCTCGGCGCGGTAGGAGCGGCGGAACAAGAATGCATAGACAAAAATGTTCCAGACATAGATTGGAAACAGCAGAAATGCCTCGAGTTCCCGCACATTGACTTCCGGGAGTTCCGAGAAAACAGGCGAGATATAAATGAAAAAGCCAAGCGCCGTCCGGATGAAGATGACAATCGCGCCACCCAGCGCCAGCGCCGACAGCGTCTGGAGCAAGCGATCCCTATAGCCGGAAAGATAAGCCCATCCCGACGCGACCGCAGAGAGCACAACGGCCGCGCCAATTCCGCTTGCCGCCGCCCTTGCCGGAGAAAAGGAAGTGCCTTGAAACAGAAAGACCGCCACCGCGAAGGCCGCGAGGCAGATCGCAAGCAACGACCGCGATTTCGGCAGCACGTCCGCGCCAAGCGTGAAGTTCAATATACCAGCGACCTTCTGGATCGGTGTTGGGAGCGCGAATTTCATGATTTGATACGCTGATTGCTTGAGGCAGAGACTTTTTGCTGTGCCTATTTTAGCCGCCAAAGTTGATGCCGCCGTTGCCTCCCTCTGGACAAGGCGGGCGGCAGTGCACCCGAGCCGGGCCCCTTCACCCGGTTCAGAGCCGAGGCGGCCAGACAGTAATCACGCCGCTTTCTTTGGCGTCTCCTGTTGTTTCAGATAGAAGCGCCACAACCCGAAACCCGCAGCCCCTACGAGCGCAGCCAAAAGACCCCAGATCGCGAAAGTTTTTCCAACAGGGGTGCCAACCGAGAAGGGAAACTGCGAGACATAGGTCTGGCCGTGGTCATTCTTCACGGTCACGAGTCCAATGAACTTTCCCTGCTCCGGAAACGTATGTTCGAATGTCAACGTGCCTGTTGGATATTTTTTCGGCGCCGAGTAAAACACCGTTTTCGATTGAAGGGTTGCCGTGTCGCCGAGTTCCGCTTCCGTCAGATAGGGATAGCCATTCAATGTTGTATGGGTACCCATATCCTTGATGATCCGAATCTCCGTCGTCATATCGCGGAGTTCTTTTTCCTGCATGTCGAGCGCGACGACCATTTGACCGGCATTTGGGATGTCGTCGCAAAATTCTTCCCGGGAAAGCTGCGGCTGATAGCCTGTGAAATACATGATATCCGGGCCTATCTTCATGATGCATTTGTTGCCCTGCACCGAGACGCCGCCATGCGCAAAAGCGGCCGATGTACCTAAAACCATGGCGAAAAGCCAGGCTGCACTTGCGCGTATCATGACAGGATTACCTCCCTAAATGAATTCCCCCGCCGGGGCCTGGGCTCCAGCGGGGGAAGCATCACATTATATTGACCTTCTGTTGCCGTTCCGATGGCTCAGACGGGAAGGAAGGACGGGATGACAGCGCCGCTGAGCTCCACCATATACCGTTCACCGCTCGGGGAGAAGAAGAACAGCATACCTGCGAAGGAGCTATCGACGTCATACGCCAGACCCGAGAGGCGCTCGGTATCCCACCTTGCGTCCTGGATGGTTATGGTCACATCCCTCGTCTCGCCCGGCTGGATCGGAGACGGATCGCTGAGCGACAAGCCTCTTTCTGCCAGCAGATAGTCCGGGTAATCCACCTTGGAGGTGTAGACGTCCGGATTCAGGAAGCGCAAGCCAGCGGTGATGAACTCGCCCACCCGCAGCGGCTCTTTGCCGCTGTTGGTGATCTTTAAGTTTGCCGTGAGCTCGCGGCCCGGCACCTTGTAGGTCCCGCCAAGGAATTTAATCTGGACCGGGGATGCCGGCTCGTCGATCGCCGGGATGTTCCGGAAATCACCAGCCTGCAGCGGGATGGTGTTCGGATAATTGCTGGCCGCAATCGAATAGCCGATGATTACGACGAGCAGTGTTGCACCAAGCGTGACTGCCCCCACCAAGCGTTCTTGAGGCGTGATGACCTCTTCCTCCTTGCCGGAAGCCACCCACATGAACCGGCCAAGCAGACCGCGGCGTGTGAACCAGTACCAAATCCACGCAGCCGCCACGATCATCCAGAAGGCATGCCAGAGATAGATGCTGGTGATGCCATAGGTCTCGAGGTTGATCGTCGAGCCGTTCAGCAACTTCACGGGATCCGTGAAGTCAGCAAAGTTGCCCTTGATGTCGATATATTGACCCGGGCCAGGGATCGGGCCGCCGGTCTCGACACTCAGCTGAACATGCGTGTGCCAATGCCCTGGACGGCGCGCCCTGAGCAGCATGCGGAACTCATAGGTCTTGCCGACTTTGAGCTCCATCGAACGGGGTGTGAACTGACCGCCCACCCAGACGCCAATGCGGTTTGCCATGGCGCCGGGCTGTCCGACGTTGACGAAGCACCGCTCGGGAACACGAATAGACGCCGGCCAAGCGTTCATGATGTGAAGCTTGCCGGTGATCTCATATTCCTCGTTGACGTTGACCTGCGTCTTCGACCACTTGAGATCATACCATCCCAAAGTCCGCATGCGGAGGAAAGCCGCCTGCGACTTCTCGCCATGGGCATCGGCCGGTCCGGCGGACGCCATGGTAAGGGCGAGTCCAGCAGCCAGGGCGAGAGCCCAGAGCCTCCCCGCATGGCGCGTTACCAGCCGCGCCAGCTCAGTCAATATTCTTGTTTTCATTGCGTTTACTCTCCCACACGGCACAGCCGTGGTTGTCTCGGATTACCCCTCAGTCCCTTCGGAACTGTGCGGCGCTTAGATGGACTTCATGTATTTCACGGTGGAGAACATCTTCCCGACGTGCCACCACACGAAATACACAATGATCGAGACGAAGCCGCCGAAGAACGCCGCCACGCCGACCACGTCCTTACCGAAGGTCCGCATCGTGCCGCGCTCGATAATCCGGATGTACTCGGGCATCGAGGTGCGCACATAGTGATAACCAATGAGATCGGCGACCGTCATGAGCTGGCCATACTGCTCGCTCGGCAGATGGAACTGCGCGAGGATGACCCAGTTATTGGGATACATCAGCAGCGAGAATCCCATCGAGCCCACGATCATGGTGATGATCCAGCTCCTGCTCAGCAGCAGCACGATGTCCATGAACAATGCCATCGGGATGAGAGAGGTCGGCCAAATGAGGTTGACCGGATAATAGGTCCAGCCCCAAAAGTTGACGTAGCGGTCGATCCACTCGCCGACAAGCAGCGCGGCGCAAAGGAAGGTCGCGCCGAACGGCAACCGGTAGTGCACCCAGAAGAAATACTGGGCCGCGGCCGGGAATGTCACCAGCAGAATCGGCACAACGGTCGGCCACATGCGGCGGTCTTTCCAATCTACCCAGAAATCCCAGTCGCCCATGGTCAGCATGGCATGGACGTGGTAGCCGCCAATCATGATGAGGAACAGGAACACCAGCGCCAAGAGATCGGCGGTCTGGATGGCTCCCGCAGCCTCGGCGCGCGAAGTGAACGGGGAGGACCCCCCACCCGCAAACGCTATGTTGGGGGCCGCACGCGGCACATTGGCGCCGGCGCCGCCCTCGATTCCTGGCGACGCCAGGATCGATTCGGTCACCGGAGCAGCCCCGGTTTTCCCTGTTTTGTTTCGTAGCATACTATCCTCCCAGTTACTCCCCCGGACACGGTGGCCGGATCGACAGAGTAGGTTTCAGTTGGAATGTGTTTTCTAGCTCAGCCCTGGCGGGGCCGCCTCCCGGGGCAGGATTGGTCCCGGAAAACGGCCCGCGCTGGTTGGGCTGAGCGCCTCGCGATCAGACCAACGGGTCCTCAACACACGAAGCGCTTGTTATTCCGCCGGCTCAAGTCCGACGAGATCCTCATGTCCCTGGGCAAGCTCCATCATGCGCCCATGAATCTGCAGCACAACGCCGAAGACCGCGAGCGAGAACCAGCCAAAGAACACAAACATCCAGTGCAACGGAGCAACGAACAGTTCCTCCATGAACCAGAAGGTGTGGCCCCATTCATTGAGCCCGACGTTCGGGAAGATCATGAACGGGCCAACAAACAGAAGGACATAGGCGATCGACCAGCCCTTGCAGGCAAAGGTCGGAAGCCGCGTCCTTGCATACATGAAGCCGCCCACGCCGACGACGATATAGAGCGGATAGCTCATGTAGAACTCAATGATGTGGCTCGGCGTGAAGTCGGTGTCGCGGATGACCGTCATATGCCAGGTGCCATCCTGCTCGGTGAAGAAGCTGGCGCCCCAGTAGATCGCGATGCCATAGCAGAAGATCCAGCCCAGCAGGGCGAACATGCGGCGCATTTCCTCCCGGGGCTGGACCTGGGCGACATTTGTGTCGCGGGTCTTCCACATCCAGCCGATCAAGGCGAGGAAGGAGATCAGCTCGACCGGCTCCTCGATATAGAGGATGGTCATCCAATAGGTGGTGAACTCGGGCGCGAAGGAGTCAAGCCCATAGAGCTGGCCAAAGGCCTGCTCATATATCCGCACGCAGACATAGAAGATGCAGATCGCAGCGGCTCCGAGGATCACCGGTACCCCGTTGAATACGGGCTTCTCGGCAACAGCGGCGGCTTCGCCTGCGCGTGTCGTTCCTGTTACTAAGCTCATGATACTAGCCTCATAGCTTGATTGGCTTTTCAGCCTCGTTACCACGTGCCAACGCCTGCAGGGCCTATTGGCCATGCATGCGGCTAGCACTAGCAACACTGCCGGAAAAATATGCGCGGCAAAAAAGAAGGGAAATCGTTTGTTCTTATCGGCTGCAGAGAAGCTGCTTATAGGCTTTTAAAACCATCGCCTCCCTGGCAGCATGAGCCCAGCACGCGCTTGCGGATTGCAACGTTTTCCAATGGCATCGCCGGAGCCAAAGCTGCAACATAGACTTGGGTCAGGCGCTTTCCCTGGCGCGAAGAGCACGCTTGCGATCGTTTGGGTCGAGGAGCGCCTTGCGCAGCCGGATCGACTTCGGCGTAACCTCGACGAGCTCATCGTCCTCGATATAGGCAAGGGCCTTCTCAAGCGTCATCCTGACTGGCGGGGTCAGGCGCACTGCCTCGTCTTTACCTGCGGCGCGAATATTTGTGAGCTGCTTGCCTTTCAGTATATTGACCTCGAGGTCGTTGCCGCGGCTGTGCTCACCGACGATCATGCCCCGGTAGACCTTGCAGCCGGGATCGATCATCATCGGGCCGCGATCCTCGAGCTTCCACATGGCATAAGCGACGGACTCGCCGCCGTCGTTTGAAATCAAGACGCCCGTGCGCCGCCCGGCAATCTCGCCCTTCCATGGCGCATAGGCATGAAATAGCCGGTTCATGACCGCCGTGCCGCGCGTGTCGGTCAAAAGCTCCCCCTGATAGCCGATAAGCCCGCGCGTCGGCGCATGAAAGACGAGCCGCAGCCGCCCGCCGCCCGAAGGGCGCATTTCAACCATCTCGGCCTTGCGCTCCGCCATCTTCTGCACGACGGCGCCGGAAAATTCCTCGTCGACATCGATCACCACTTCTTCCACCGGCTCAAGAAGCTGGTTCATCGCTTCGTCTCTCTGCGACACGACTTTTGGCCGCGACACGCCAAGCTCAAATCCCTCCCGGCGCATGGTCTCGATCAAAATGGCAAGCTGCAATTCGCCGCGCCCAGATACGAGGAAAGAATCGGAGCCTGGCGAGTCTTCGACACGCAACGCGACATTGCCTTCGGCCTCTTTATAGAGCCTTTCGCGGATTACGCGGCTCGTCACCTTATCGCCTTCGGTTCCGGCGAGCGGCGAGTCATTGACCATGAATCGCATCGACAAGGTCGGCGGATCGATCGGCTGCGCCCGCAGGGGGTCTTCGATTTCAGGAGAGCAAAGCGTGTCGGCGACGGTGAATTTTTCAAGCCCCGCGATCGCAACGATGTCGCCCGCCTCCGCTACCTCAAGCGGCACGCGCTCGATACCGCGGAAGGCAAGGATCTTGGAGACCCTGCCCTGCTCGGATAAATTGCCAGCGCGATCTAAAACCTTGACCGCCTCATTGGGCCTTATGCTGCCAGAAAAAATCCGCCCAGTGATGAGCCGCCCGAGATACAGATTGGCTTCAAGCAATGTGCCGAGCATGCGAAAGCCGCCCTCTGCGACAGAGGGCGAAGGGACATGCGCAAGGATAAGATCGAAGAGCGGCGCCATGCCTTCGTGCGGCCCGTCTGGGCTTAAGGACATCCAGCCTTGCTTTGCCGAGCCGTATAAGATCGGAAAGTCGAGCTGCTCCTCGCTTGCGCCGAGCGCGGCGAAGAGATCGAAAACCTCATTGACGACCTCGCCAGGGCGCGCGTCCGGCTTATCGATTTTGTTGACCGCAACAATAGGTTTGAGGCCGATCTTCAGCGCCTTGCCCACAACGAATTTGGTCTGCGGCATCGGACCCTCGGAAGCATCGACGAGCAAGATCGCGCCATCCACCATGGAGAGAATGCGCTCCACTTCGCCGCCGAAATCGGCATGGCCGGGGGTGTCGACGATATTGATCCTCGTATCCTTCCACGCAATTGAGGTGACCTTGGCAATAATTGTTATGCCGCGCTCCCTTTCGAGATCGTTCGAATCCATGACCCGCTCGGCGACCCGCTGATTTGCGCGGAACGCGCCGGATTGTTGCAGCAGACGGTCGACGAGCGTCGTCTTGCCATGGTCGACATGAGCGATGATAGCGATGTTGCGAAGCTTCATTCCGGATCTGATCCATTCCTGCGCTCGCGCAAGTCAGCAAGGCGTTGCGCAAGCCGCGATGCAATTGTTTGGGGTTTTTGCTGCCAGCCGGTCATTTTTTCATATGGGGTGGCATCTTGGAATTTGCAGCATTATGACCCGGGCAGGTCAGTGCTTCCAATAACTATGGAAGTGATTTACGGGTCCGGGGCCATGGCCGGCGCCGAGCGCGCCGGAGGCCGCAAGAGCCCCATTGAGATAGGTTTTGGCCGCGCTGGCCGCCTCGGCGAGGGGCAAGCCGCGGGCGAGAAATGCCGCGATCGCCGAAGATAAGGTGCATCCAGTGCCATGCGTGTTGCAAGTTGCGACGCGCGGGGTGGAAAACACCCGGCAGGACTCGCCGTCAAACAACAAATCGTCCGATGTTGCTCCTTCCGCATGGCCGCCCGTGATGAGAACTGCTTTTGCGCCGCGCCCATGGAGAAGAGAAGCCGCGCGGCGCATGCCTTCCGCATCCGGCGCAATGACATGGCCCGAAAGCCGGGCCGCCTCCGGAATGTTCGGGGTGATCAGCGTCGCAAGCGGAAAAAGGTGCCGGATGATAGCCGCGGCGGTATCGGATGTCGCCAGCGCTTCCCCGCTTGTTGAGGCAAGGACGGGGTCGAGGACAATGAAAGGGGGGGTGTAATAGGATAGGCGCGCCGCGACCTCCTCCACGATTGCCCCGCAAGCCAGCATCCCGATTTTGACAGCGGCGATCTGGGCGTCCTCGAAGATGGCATCGATTTGCGCCGCGGCGAAATCGGCCGGCGGGACATGCAAGCCTTTGATGCCTTGGGTATTTTGCGCGGTTAGCGCCGTAATGGCGGCCATGCCGTTGCATTCAAGCGCGGCAAAGGTCTTAAGATCGGCCGCGACTCCTGCCCCGCCGCTAGGGTCAAAACCGGCAATCGAGAGAAGGTTCGGAATCATGGCTCTGACCTTAGGCCGGCCCGGTTGTGGCGCATGACTAACATCGAAAGCAGCCGATTGTTTAGCGCCGGCCCATCCGTGCTTTGCGGCAAGCTCAGGTTCCTGCTTCCTTACTATCGAGGAGCGCGATGCCGGCCAAGCTGGCCGGCCCCGAAACCGGAAATTTTTCTTGCTGCCAAGACTATCTCCGCACTCAGCTCGGGCGTTGGCCGCACGAGGGGGGAATGTGCCTGGCAGGCATGCGGATTTCTTTGTTCCGGCTAGCCGCTCCGCGCTTGAAAATGCCTCAATCTTTCCCACTTGCTGAAACGTCACCCGCACCGCTTCGATTGCGTCAAACAACCAAACGCAAAGCTAAGGTTTGAGTGCCGCCGATGACGGACCTTCCTCCGCTGATTGCTTTTGACGCCGATGATCTTTCTGTCATCGCCGCAAATTTGCAAGACGCTTTGGTGCGGGTCACGGATATGACCTTTCTGCCGCATTCGAAACAATTCGCACTGGTGGCTTCGCGTTTCGATTGGCTCAACGCCGCCAAGCCAGGGCGGAAGCCTTGTTGCGAGCGCTGCCGCACCGGCGTGCTTTTCGGCCGGGTGCTCAAGGTTTCCTGCCGCGGTTTTTGCCGCCGGGATGGCGGCGAGGTACTTAATCTTCTCGACATCGCCTTCCGGGAAACGGCGCCGCCCGCCGGGACCGTGGAGTTGATATTTTCGGCTGGCCGGGCCCTGAGGCTTGAGGTTGAATGCCTGGAAGCTGAAATTCGCGACCTCGGCCATCGCTGGAAAGCCCGCGCCACTCCCTGTCATTTTGTTGGCGGCTGGTGGACAATTGCCGCCCCTGTGGCGCGCGGGACACAATAGGCGCAATTTTCTGCCACGCGATGCTCTCCCGGGAGCTTGGGCTTGCTCCAGCCCTGCTCGCATGCGAAGATTACGCTGCCGCTCCTAGGACCACGGAACGCATCAATGACCTTTTTGAAGATTGCCGTTGCGGTAACCGCCTTGTGCCTGGGTTTGCTCTTGCCTGGAACCCCGCAGGCCCGGCCGGTCGGGACCGTGAACTGGATGCCCTTTTTTGCCCAGCCTTATCCTTTCGGCTTCGATTACCGTCCACCGCCGATGCAATGTTACGACATTCAGGAGGTTCAGACACCGGCCGGACCCATGATCCAACAGATTTGGACCTGTGACGGCGGCGGCGAGGCACGGGTGCGGGCAAGGTATTGACCGCAGCCAGGCCCCGGTTCCATCCGCGCTACCGGGAAAATCTTCAACGCGAAGCTTCTGGTGTGGCGTGTTCGTCGGGATTTTCAATTAAAACCCAAAAATTGGGATTTTCTTGCGACTGCCGTTTGACGAAGCGGTAGCCCGTCGCAAACCAAAGTTTTATCTCGTCCGTCAGATTATCGAGAATAAAATCGCCGCCGCTGGTCCTGACGGTCAAAATGGCATGGCCTTGATCGTTGCGATCTTTTGCGATGGTCATTAGAAGAGCTTGGCGGGGAAAGCCCTTCTGCATAAGTATCCGGCGCTTTTCGAGCGCATAAATCTTGCAATCGCCTTTTCCATCCGCCGGGTAATCCCAGTGATCGATCCGCGTCCCCCAATGATCGAGGTTTGAGACCGGCTCGATCGCGGAATTGACCGCTCGATTGACCGTGACCAACGCGCCCCAGGCCGAAGCCGTAAGATCCGCATTCGTTGGGGCGAGGGGCGGCAGGTTGCATTCTTGCGGCTGACGCGAGCAAAAATCCATCCAGCCGAAAGGCGCCGAGGTCCTGCCGCCCGTCGTCGCGAATCTTGCCATGGGCGGTGCGCCCGCCGGGTGCTCTCTGCAAACCAAGCTAGCTGAGGCAAGAGCAGCTGCCCATGCGGCGCAAAAAATCCTGTTCCTCACTGCTTCTGTCCTTGGCCGCGAGGGACGGGTTTTCCTGCGGCCTTCGCGTTTAGGGAGGCAGCTTAGCGCCAGCGGTTTAGACTTCCGCAAATCGAACTGTTAAGATGCAAGCAAGCGATTTTGGTAGGGCCTTCGAGCAAAGGGCGAAAGCTCAGTCCCACGGCAAAGGGTGGCGGTGAGGAGGCTGCAGCAAAACGGGGGGGCTTGGCGGGTCGAACCAGCGGAATGCAAATAGCCCGAAAAGAAACCCTCCGATATGCGCCTGCCAAGCGACGGCCGCATTCTCGATCCCCGCGGGGCCGGGAGCAATGCCGAAGAGGAAATTTGCGAGGAACCAGAAGAAAAGAAAACTGACGGCGCTGCGGTTCGAGAAAATGCCGCGCAAAGGAAGCGCTGGAAGCCGGTAGGCAAAATCGTCTTCCCGCCGGACCGAAAAACCTAGCTGGGCGCCCAGCGGCGCTCCTGGCTGGAAGACGAATCTTACGGCCGCCCCCATGACGCCCGAGACAACCGCCGAAGCACCAACCACCGGCTCCAAATTGGAGGGATGGGTGAGATAATGCGCGCCCGCTCCGGCAATCGCCCCCAAGGCGCAAAATAGCAGAAAGCGCAGGGCATGAAACCGTCGCGCAACGGCCGAGCCAAAAGCAGCGAACCAGATCGAGTTTACCGCAATATGCAGCCAGCTGCCATGCAGGACCGCATAGGTGAGAGGCGTCCACCATAGCGGCTTGCCGTTGCCGAGGAAAAATTCTCTCGCCTCTGCCCGCGATGCGAGGTCTTGCGGCAGCCCAGCAAAATCTAGCGTGCCGCTAGGGTCGAACGCGTAAGTAAACCGGCCCGGCACGAAGGCAAAATTGCGGAGGATCTCAAGAAAAGTTTCAGGCGAGACGGATTGGCAAAGGCCTTCGATCATTATGAGGAGCGCAACGATCCAAAGGACCGCGGGCGGCAGATTAAAGATTCGCTCTCTATAGCGCTGCATGCTCGAGCCTGTTCCGGGGCGGGGCTAACAGCTAGCCGATTGGGACGGGGATGTCAGCCGCTCCCGCAGCGTGGCGCCGCATTCCCCTGTGCGCGAACCGCCGGGCCAGAGGGCGCGGCCAGATCTGGGTGGCCGGATCGCCCCTATCATCCGGATCGCCGCTATCATAAGGACTGGCGGGGAGGGCGCTTTTGCCTTGACTGGGATTGATGCGCGCCTTACCGCTTCTGCAATGCAGCAATTTCCGCCTCCGCTCCTCGTTTTTGATCTCGACGGCACTTTGGCCGATACGGCGGCCGATCTTGTTGGAACCCTCAACGTCACCCTAGCCCGCGAAGGCCTTGGACCCGTTCCGCTTAAGGACGCCCGGGCCTTTGTCGGCGGAGGGGCGAGAGCGCTGATCGAGCGCGGGCTGGCGGCCCACGGCATAACGGCAGCCGAGGCGCGCCTCGATGATTTGCTTGCCGCTTTCATGGCCCATTACGAGGACCATATCGCCGACAATACGGAACTTTTTCCAGGGGCAGCCGAAGCTCTCGGCCGGTTCGAGGCAGCTGGCTTTATCTTTGCCATCTGCACCAACAAGGCCGAGCATGCCTCGCTCTTGCTTTTGCGCGCGCTCGGCATTGAATCGCGGTTCCGGACGATTTGCGGCAAGGACACGTTTGGCGTCAACAAGCCCAATGGCGCCGCCCTGCTCCGGACGATTGCGCGGGCGGGCGGTGATCCGGACCGTGCGGTCATGATTGGCGACTCGAAGACCGACATCGATACCGCCCACAACGCCGGTGTTCCCGTCATCGCCGTCAGCTTCGGCTACACCAAAGAGCCCGCGGCCTTATTCGGCCCCGACCGGGTAATCGGAGACTACAGCGAATTATGGGATGCTATCCACGCACTCCGGATCGGGCAAGCGCGCGCCTTGACTCAAAAAAGAGCGCATCTTTAATGGTGGGATGAGGCGCTGCGGCGTCTGCGCGCTTTCCGCTCGGCTGGAATCGGCCGGGCGATAAGAAATCGCGCCAAATCAACAAGCTGGAGCGAATTCGGGTCGCAAAAGTCTGCCAACTTTTGCGCAATTTGCTCTAAGGGCGCGTAGCTCAGCGGGAGAGCACTCCCTTCACACGGGAGGGGTCACAGGTTCAATCCCTGTCGCGCCCACCATCTCGGAATCAAAAACTTACATGCTTTAGTCCATGACACGAAGAATGATGAAGTCGCCAAGTCAATCGGGATCAGTTTGGAAATCACCTTTCTGCGGCCGGAAGGAGGCCTTCACACCGCGCGGTCTGCTATGCTGCGATGCAGGTTTTTGCCCAGCCATGCTAGCGGGAAATCTTCGCTTCCCTTTTCGCCATTTTGCCCGGAAGCCTGGGGAGGAATCCGCCGGTAAGGATCCACCGCTGCCTCTTACCGTCGCCCTGGCCGGAACACCGATCCCCAAACCCCATTTAGCCCTTTTGGATCAGTCTCTTTGCAGTAGCCGCTTGACCAGGATCGGCAATTGAATTTATAGTGAAGGCATGTAAGTCCTGGATATGATCAGGCTGAGGATACCCTGCGGAAACCAGAGGCTCTCGCACAGGGTTCGCGCCAGGGAAATATCCAGCAACTGCTAACTAAATATCCGCAACTTCTAAAGAGACGTTTGGCCCGGATAATTGCTTGTGACGAGAAGATATTCGGCACAAGGGGTGTCCCGTTACCAAACGTATAGGCGCGCGGATCGCGCGAGCTGCAACAACAACTAAGGGCAAAGGAGGAAGGTAATGGGCGAGCTCCTGGAAATCGCAAGCTGGGTCGGAACGCCAATTGGGGCTGTGACAGCGGTAGCTTTTGTCGTCGCCTTGTATTTTTTCGGCCGCTGGGTGCTGACCGACTG
>JAFMSB010000118.1 GCA_017353815.1 Methylocapsa sp.
TGACCGGGTCCTGGCCCAGGGCAGCCGGTAAACCCGTCGTCCGAGGTCGCACCCGGGCCGCTGACTACGATACCCGCCGTGGTGCCGGTCCCCGAAAATTGGATGAAGGCTGCACTTGGAAAACCGCCCGTCACGTTCCGGCTCTTATTGGTGATGGTGAAGCCCAGGACCCCGGCACCCGATTTGTCCAAGCCGAATGCCGGATAGGACACGCTATAGCCGGTCCCCGGGACGACATAGCCCTGCTTGAAGATCGAGGCCGAAGGGACACCGTTTCTGCTTACGGACGGCTTCAAGACGAACCAAGCGAGGACGTTGCGCAAGAGATTATCGCTATCCCGGGACCGGAAGGCGAGAGCCCCGGAGAGTTTGCCGTTCGCCTTTTGGATCGTGGCTTGGAAGGCGGCATAGCCGCCGTCGAGCAATGGTGCAGATGTAACGCCTTGCGATTTGCAGTAGGGGCCAATGACATTGGGCTCGGTCTGAGGCACCGTCGTCGAGGCATAGGCCTCGGCCGGAATATCGATGGCAGCGGTGCGCAAAGACGATGGCTTGGTGACAATGTTATTGGTGTTCGAGATCGCCCAGACGCGGATGTTGTGCGAGAAGTCAACGATATTGCGCGCTTCCATTAGATATTCGGTGCCATTCGCGCGCGTTTCAAAAGGCTCGCCTGGCGCCGGAACGCTGGGTTGCACCACGAAGTCGTTTGGATATGCGAAGCGTATCGGAGTGGCGCCGGCTCCCCCTTCGAGCTTGGATTTCGACACCGCGTATGTCGCGGCGGCGACGAGATCTCCCGATGAGGCGTTGAAGAGATCGACGCTGACATAAAAGCCGTTGGCATCGTAGCCAGCCTTCGGATAGTCGGGCAAACAATCCAATGCGCCGCATCCCGGCAAATCCTTGCTGGCCGCCCGGACGTGATAGATGAAATAGCTGCCAAGCGGACTGCTCGTTTTGCTGACCGCGATATCGATTTTTTCCACGCTTCCCGAGCCGCCGGTGAATATGGGCGCATTGCTTTCTATCACGGTCAAAAACCAACGCTTTGTCGTGGGATCGAAAAAGGCTTGGGGGTCGGTCAAGCCGCTGCCCGCAGTGGCCTTGAAAAAAGACGAGGCAGCAATCGGATTGGAGAGCGCGGCGCCGCTGGCTGCATTGAAGAATCGCACGACGAGATTGTTGATTTCCGCGGCGACATTGTTGTTGACAGCGAGGCCCTGATCTGGCGGTTCAAATTCGGCGCCATTGGCCGTGACATTATCGATTGAGTGTATGCCAATGAACCCTTTCACGCTCCCGAAGTTTGGCGTTACGCTTACGTTAGGCTCGATCGGCGGCAATTGCTCGGAGATCGATGTTCGGGGGTTTAAGGTCGTGCTGCCGTCGGGCAGGAGATGATTCGGCATCTCGATGGCACGACTCGCCCGCTGAGCAACCGCTGGCTGCGCAGCCAGCTCCGCGACCGAAACTTCTCCCGCTGGATTGATCGCCGGGAAAATTGTCGATGCCGCCTCCAATTTCGATTGGGCAATAGCCCCGCCGCAGCCAACGGCCAAAAGATATGGGTGAAGCAGAGCCGGCAATAGTGACCCAATCGCACTTTTCATGAATCTTCTCCGCTACTTCGTTGGCTCGATCCAGCCGCGGCGAAGCTGCGGATGCACCAGCTTCGCCGCAGCCGTTTTTAAGCCGGAACTTGCCTGGGCGCATCCCCTAAAAAGAGGACACGCACGGTGAATGCAGGGTGAATTGGGTGTGAGGCGCATACGGGCCGTTCGTGCCGTGCGCCCTCCCGCGTCAATTTCGTGAAGAAAGGGGGATAAAAGCCTCGCGGCGCACCCGCGAGGCTCTTTTGCTTCTGCGGTCCGGCCGTCTCAGTTCGGAAATGTTCCGCCGGGCGGGCACACCTTTGACGGGCCGCCGAAAGTCCCATGCATGGAATATTTGCCGCCCGCGGTCATGCTCTGGAAAAATGGGTCATGGTCCTTGGAATAGTACCACGACCAGAACACCGTCTCCTGCGGATTATAGGTCACGCCATTGGCCATCTTGATCGCTGGATAATCCGTGCCGGTCAACGGGTCGCCAACTTCCCAGTTATTCTGGCAGCCGGATACTTGGCCGATGTTGCCCCATGCGGGGGTCGGATTGGTGCCGAGCGGATCGTCCAGCCACTCGCCAATTTCATGCGCCGCAATTGAAACATTTTTGATCCCAGGACTGGTCCAATCGCCCGTCGTGTCGTAATCTGTTGGCGAGTAGGTCTGCTTGTTGCTAGCTGTCCCATGATACCCGAGGATGCAGCAATTGCTCCCGTTGTAGAACACCGTGTCGCGCATGAGGAGGATCACAAAGGAGGTCGGGTCGGCATGGACCGCCGGGAGAACCTTCGTGACGAAATAATTATTAAAGAAGTTGAAGTCGAGACCGCCCAGCAAACTGCAGCTGCCGCCAACGAGGATCTGGCTGTGGCCACTGGTGGTTGCCGCAGATATTGTCTGCGTTGCGGCAACGCTCACATCAAAGATCGTTCTGTAGGGACTGCTCGCGCCCCCGATTGCCTTCAGGAACTCAGCCCGGCGATGGGTGCCATTATAGGTGTCTGTGCCCATAATCACGCCATTAACTTTCGCGCCGTGCCCAGCGCCTGTGGCGCCATCAAATATCACGGGCTTTAGAATCGGCGATGCAAGAAAATTTGCCAGGTCGGTATGCCCAAGTGACCCTCCACAGTTATTCGCAACAATGGAGCTGAAAGTGCTGCTGCCAATGTGAATGACCATCGGAACCAGGAGTATTTTGACGTGCGTCGCGGTGAGGGGCTTCGAAAACGGCGACTGCCCCACGATCACGTCCGTATATGTTGTGCCGTTCTTGCTCGCCTTGACGGGAAAGCTGTTGAGGGGGATGGTCGCGCCTTTTATCGACGCGGCCAGCGCATCCTCGGTCTTCCCTGGGAAAGGAATAACGGTAACAAAGCCCTTTAGAGGCGGGGTCAGCACCCCTTGGGCACGGGCTTTATCCTTGCCCGCCATAAGAAGGAGGCCCGCAGCGCACAGTATCATGAGGGCCACTAACAATAGTGACCTCACAGCATTTTTCATTTAATTTTCTCCCTCTCGTAAATAAGAATGTGGCAATCAGGCGGTGCCGCCAACTAGGGGCACGCAGCTTCGCCAGGGCGGTTTTTAAGCCAGAACTTGCCTGGCCGCATCCCCCAAACAGGGACGCAGGGCGAATTCCAGCTTGATCTCGAGTGTGATGCACTTGCGGGCCGTCCGCGCCGCGCTCAAGCATGCGCGCGCCGCAGTTTAAAGAGATTTTGGGGCAAAAGAGAAGCCTCGCGGGTGCGCCGCGAGGCTCTTTTGCTTCTGTGGCCCGGCCGTCTCAGTTTGGGAATGTTCCGCCGGGCAGACATGGCTTTGATGGGCCGCCGAAAGTGCCGTGCATGGAATATTTCCCTCCAGCCGTCATTTGCTGGAAGTAGGCATCATGATCTTTGGAATAAAACCATGACCAGAACACGGTCTCCTGCGGATTGTAGGTCACGCCATTGGCCATCTTGATTACGGGATAATCCTTGCCCGTCAATGGATCGCCGACTTCCCAGTTATTCTGGCAGCCGGATACCTGGCCGATGTTTCCCCAATTGGGTGCCGGATTCGTGCCGAGCGGATCGTCTAGCCATTCGCCGACTTCATGTGCGGCAATCGAAACATTGGCGATGGCGGGTCCGAAGGCTCCGGTCGTATCGTAATCGGTGGGAGCGTAGGTCTGCAGATTGCCGAGCGCGCCATGATAGCCGAGAATGCAGCAATTGCTTGTGTAGGTGTCGTAGAGAACCGTATCGCGCATCAGCAAAACCACGAAGGTCGCGGGCGTAGCTTGAACCTTGGGAAGAACAGTATTGGCGAAATAATTGTCGAAGAAATTGATCTCCAGTCCGCCAAGAATGCTGCAGCCGCCGGCATTGTAAACGATCGCGCTGTGACCCGCAGAGGTTGCCGCGGAAATGGTTTGCGCGGGCGCAATCGTCACGTCGAACACCGTCTTGTAAGCGCTCGCTGGGCCGCCGATCGCCTTCAAGAACTCGGCCCGGCGTTGGGTGCCGTTGTAGGTGTCCGTACCCATATCGACGCCGTTGACGCGCGCCGCATGGCCCGCGCCCGTGCCCCCATCGAAGGCCACGGGAATGAGAATGGGCGAGTTCAGGAAGTTTTGCAGGTCGGAGTGTCCCATCGACCCGCCGCAGCTGTTTGCGGCCGTCGAATTAAACACATGATTGCCGATGTGGACAACCATCGGAACCACCAGCATTTTGACATGAGTCGCAGCTGGTGGCGATGCAAACGGAGACTGCCCGACGACCATGTTGGTATAGGATTGCCCATCCTTGCTCGCCTTGAATGTAAAGCTGGCAAGCGGGACGGTTGCCGCTGCATGCGACGCGGCGAGCGCCTCTTTCGCCGTCCCCCCTTTCCAGGGGATCACGATTGAATACCCCTTAAGCGGCGCGGTTTGGCCGGCTTTCGCTTTGCCGCCACCTATCAATAGGGCGAGTACAGGAAGGCATAGAAAAAGAATGAAAACCGGCACGCAAGAACCAGTTAAATTTTTCATAAATTGCTCCAAAATCAATTTTTCATGGTACAGAAATAATCTACGCGAATGCCAATAGAAAAACAATAAATGGCCCGTCGAAACTCTGGAAGCTGAAGAAATTTGGCCGGTCCGGAGGAAAATAAGTTGATTATCTTTCTACCGCTTCTCGAAAGGCTTCTCTATTTCGGACTTTACCTCCTCGTTTGTTAGAACTGCAGTGGCCAGGCATGCGGGAAAATCGGCGGCGTGTTGGCAAGCCCGGGCGGAAGAATGGATGATTTTGGCGACTGCCGATTCGCAAAGGCTGATCTCGCCCAAATTGAGGCCCCCGGTTGATTTCACAAAGGCCTCGCTAATGGCAAGCCGGCAGGGAGGCTCGAAGCTCCAATGCACGCTCCGGCTGTTCCGGCACTTTTTGTCCTCTATTCTTTCAAGCGGCGCGGAAAGCCTGACGGCCGCGGCGGTGATGCTTGCGGAAATTTGCTCTTCGCTCAAATTCTCGCCCGGAGTGAGCGGCGGCGAGGCGCAGCTGATGACGCCTGTGGTAAACTCCTCGGCGATTTCGCGCCGGAGGTTGGCCGCCATGACCCGTTCTTGATAAGTGCGATAATCGCCGCTCGTCGAGAATGTGTCGTATTGCTTGCGCTCGAAGAACAGCGATCCGGCAAATACGACACCCAGCACCGACAGGATGCCAAAGGCCGTAAGGGTAATCATGAGCCCGCGATTGGGATCCTGCTGCGAATTCACCTGCCCCTCTGTGGCTTACGGGCGAAGCTGGCAGCCGCGCGGCACCTCTACCGTGCAGACGCGCGGCCGAACTTATCAAGTTAAGCTTGCCGCTGGCTGGCCGCAAGCCCGAAAAGCCGCACTCACGGGATAAGGACTGTCGCCCCTATTGTCTGCCGGCTTTCGAGCGCGCGATGCACATCGACCGCTTCATCCAAAGGCGCGGTGCGGTGCAGCGGAATTTTGACCATTCCGTCCGCGACCGCGCGAAAGAGCTCGCGCGCCATCTTTTCCAGATCTTCCCGCTTTTCGGTGTAGGTGTGAAGCGATGGGCGGGTCGCAAACAGGGATCCTTTGGCGGTGAGAAGCCCTAGATTGAAAGACTCGATGGGCCCGGAAGCAGAGCCAAAGCTCACGAACATGCCAAGCGGCCGCAGGCAGTCAAGCGAGGCCGGAAAGGTCGCCTTGCCCACGCCATCATAGACCACGTCGCAAAGCTTCCCCTTGGTGATTTCTTTTACCCGCGCGGCAAAATCCTCTTCTCTATAGAGGATTACATGTTTGGCGCCCGCCTTTTTGGCACGCGCGG
>JAFMSB010000119.1 GCA_017353815.1 Methylocapsa sp.
GAAGGTCTCGCCCGCACGGTTGAGAATATGCTATTAAGCCGGAAAATATCCTTGTTATTCCGGCTCGCCCGCCGCGGCAATATCGTCATATGCATAAACTGCGCAACAACTCCATCTATTATGTTGTAACCACGGCTGCGCCCAATGAAGAGCGCATGGAGCGCCGCTGCCGCACCCGTCTGCGCACAGGCAAAATCCTCGGTACGAAAAGCGCATATTTGGCCGACTGCCAAATTTTCGATCGATCGAGTTCCGGCGCGCGGCTGAGGCTCTTTACCAACGCGCGGCTGCCTTCGCGCATTACGTTGTTTGACGAAATATCGCAAAAGCTAACCGGCGCAAAAATTATCTGGCGGCGGCAGCGGGAGATCGGGATCGCTTTCCTTCCTTTTGCCTGCCTGCGCGAACCCTCGGGCGCCGAACTTAGCCGCCTGCGGGCGCGATATAACCCGGCAAAGAATTGACGCCGCGCCGGGGGTGGGCGATGCTCGGCTGATGGAGCAGCCGGACTTTCGCATCGAGGCCGCGCTTTTGAAGCGCGGGCTCTGGCCTGTTGCTGGGATTGACGAGGCCGGCCGCGGCCCGCTTGCTGGTCCGGTTGCCGCGGCCGCCGTCATCCTCGATCCGGTGAAAATCCCCGCTGGGCTCAACGATTCAAAGCTCCTTTCTCCCACCGCCCGCGAGGGGCTCTATGATATTCTCATGCAGCGTGCCCTCGCCGTCGCGGTTGCTTTTGCAAGCGCGGCGGAAATCGACAAGATCAACATCCGTCAGGCGGTATTTTGCGCGATGCGCCGCGCTTCTGCCGCGCTCGCACTCGCTCCGCGCTATGTCCTGATCGATGGCAACGATCTGGTGCCCGGTCTTGATGCCCCCGCCGAGGCCGTCGTCAAAGGCGATGCCTGCGTTGCCTCGATTGCCGCGGCTTCCATCATCGCGAAGGTGACGCGCGACCGCTTAATGCACCACTACGGCAGCCTTTATCCTTCCTACGGGTTTAGCGAGCATGTTGGCTATGCGACGGAAGCGCATCTCTCGGCAATTGCCGCCTATGGGCCAAGCCCTCTGCACCGGATGAGTTTTAAGCCGTTCCGGCTGGCCGGCACCGTGCAGGAAGAGTAAGGCGAGGCTCCTGTTCCTCCATGTGAGCGCGCGCGCCATTCGAACGTTCGAAAATGAGACATGGGCGGCTTGACCCTGGCAAGATGGTATTTACCTTGGATAGGCATTCTCCGCAGCGTCAGTTGCGTTCGGGTAATTGCTCATGCGTCGACAGCGTGCCGGAGCGCCCGGCCCGAAATCCGGGATCAAGGTCATGCGTACCCGGCTTTCGCCCGTGCGCTCCATTGCGCAGGCGCCGTCAATCGCCCGCCCGCTTCCTCTCAATGAGATCATCACCGGCGATTGCCTAAGGGAGCTCGCCCGCTTCCCCCCCGAATGTGCCGATCTCGTTTTTGCCGATCCGCCTTACAACCTGCAGCTTCAACCCGGGCTTTGCCGCCCCGATCAAAGCCTCGTCGATGGAGTCGGCGACGCATGGGACAAATTCGCGAGCTTTGCTGAGTACGACGATTTTACGTGTTCCTGGCTTGCAGCGGTGCGCCGGGTCATGAAGAAGCACGCGACGATTTTCGTCATCGGCACCTATCACAATATTTTTCGCGCCGGTGCGATCCTGCAGGACCTTGGCTTTTGGATTTTGAACGATATCATTTGGCGAAAAACCAATCCCATGCCGAATTTCCGCGGGAGGCGATTTACCAATGCGCATGAGACCCTGATTTGGGCGGCAAAAAGCCCACGGGCCAAAAACTACTGTTTCAATTACGAGCTCTTGAAGGCCGGCAACGAAGATTGCCAAGTCCGCTCGGATTGGTTCCTGCCGATCTGCACCGGTGCCGAGCGGCTAAAAGATTCGCGCGGCCGCAAGCTCCACTCGACGCAAAAACCCGAGGCGCTGCTCGCGCGCATCCTGCTCGCCGCGTCGAACAAAGGCGATGTCGTGCTCGATCCTTTTTCCGGCTCGGGCACGACGGGCGCCGCCGCCAAAAGGCTCGGTCGCACGTTTATTGGGATCGAGCGCGATGCGGGCTATGCCGAGGCGGCGCGCGCCCGGATTGCCGGCGTGGAAGCGCTGCCCGACAGCGCCATTTCGGCCGTCGTTGCCAGACGCGCGGAGCCGCGCATTCCCTTTACCGCGCTTTTGGAGGCAGGACTTATCCAGCCGGGGGAATTGATTGCGGATGGGAGCAAGCGTCACCTCGCCGAGGTCCGTGCCGAAGGGACGGTCACCCTGCGCGGGGTGACGGGATCCATTCACCGCATTGGCGCTCTGGCGCAAGGACTTCCCGCATGCAACGGCTGGACATTCTGGCATGTCGAGCGCGGCGGCAAGCTGAAATTGATCGATGAGCTGCGGGGAGTCCTTCGCGGGAATTTGCCGCACGCCGCCGGCTGATCCGCTTCTTGCGAGTCTTTGGCTGGTCAACTGCGGCCGCGATAAGGCGGCACGCCCTGATCGGGCACCCAAAGGCGCGCCGGCAGCTCGCCCATTGACCAGAAAACATCAATTGGCATGCCGCCGCGCGGAAAAAAATAGCCACCAATCCGCAGCCAGCGGGGCTCTAAGCACGCCGCGAGATCCTTGCCGATGGTGAGCGTGCAATCTTCATGAAAAGCGCCATGATTGCGGAAAGACGTGAGATAAAGTTTTAGGGACTTCGATTCGACGAGCCAATTTCCCGGCAGATAATCGATGACGAGATGAGCAAAATCGGGCTGGCCCGTAACGGGACAAAGCGAGGTGAATTCCGGCACGGTAAAGCGGGCGATATAGTTCTCGCCCTTGTGCGGATTGGGTACCCGGTCGAGCGTCGCTTCTTGCGGGCTTGACGGCGTATGTGCCTGGCCGCGGAGCGCGCTCACCCCCGTGTGAATTTTAGCCATGCGGATTATTGAGTTTTAACAAAGCTAGCTGGATTCAATAGACCCATATCATACCTGCTCGATTAGGAGGGGCTCGCGAGCTTTAACTAATCATCTCCGCCTCCGTCATCGACCGGCCGGAAGGCGTGTCCGAAGACGTAGCGGGCGACCTGATTGCCCTGCCAAATACCCATATCAGCATCGAATTGCCAATGAATGCCCAAATAGATCCGGCTTTGCGCATTCTCTAGCTCCGCCTCGCGGAAGGAATGGAACCGGATCGGCCAAAGCGGCAGCACATTGCCATTTATATCTTCATTCTTGCCGTTCCACTCGTCGGAGGTAAACTGAAATGGCGTATCATCCGGCCAGAATTTGCGCAGGATCTCGAAGAGCGCCCCCCCAAGGGCCGCATGGCCCGATGGATAACTCGGAAAGGGCGGGGTGAAATTTGGCCCAGCAGTATTCGTGTCCGGTGCCCCGAGCGGGTACCAAGAGGGATCTGCGTTCGTTGCCGCATTACGGATACCCGTAACAGGCCGCCAGTACTGATAGAAATATTTCGACTCCCAAGAGGCTATCCCGGCATCTGCCATGGCAACATTTGCGAGCGCAAACAACCGCGCCATTTTTGAGACGCTGCGAATTTCCTGTTGCAGCGCGATTTTACGCACAATCTGATTATAGATCCTTGGCGGCGCGCAAAGGCCAGGCGTGCCATCATAGCCGAAGAACACGCCGGTATGGGTCTGGCTCCTTGTGCGCGACGTGGCCGTGCCATGGGCCGGATCTCCGCCAATGGCATAGACGGCGTCCCAGGCGCGCACATAAGCTGGGTTGGACAGGGCTGGCGGAGGAGCCGAACGGAACTGGGCGGCGGATTTCAGGACGAAAGGCCTAACCTGCCCCCAATGCGCGCCGAGCGCGACCGTCAATTTGCTGATGGGATCGATTTGCCACTTGCCCGGGGCTGTGTTTTGGGGAAAGCACGTTTCGCTCGGCGGGTTGCATACGGTCATGACGGCGGGTTCCTTGAGCTCGGAGCCATCGTTCTCCCGAAGGCCGAGAATAGCGGCGGCGGCCTTTGCGCCAAGCGCGGCACCCGCAGCGATTGCGGCCGGGCTGCCCGTAATATGCGAGATATCCGCGCCAAGGATGGCGTCGAGGCGGGCTTGCTGGGCAGGATAGAGGGCAAGCAAAGTATCATGCGCTGCCCGGGCGATGGCCATGTCGCGGGATACGTCGCCTGATACCGGAGGAATGCCTGTGTAGCTTTTGTACTCTTTGGAAATGGCGTTTAAGGCGTCGAAGATCGCAATATGAACAATCGCCAGCGCCCGGCTTGCGCGGTGCGGCCCCAGTTGTACGCCAAAACATCCGGGGTTGTCCGGGTCGGGAGTGTGATCGATCGCTGTTGTATCGAGAGCGATTTCATTCCATAGCAAGAAGCGATCTAGCGCGGTGGCGGGCGTGCCCGGCGGCGCCCTATCGGAACAAGAGAAAGGAAATTTGCCCGCCGGTGCGGCAAGCAATCGTGCGAGCTCTTGCCTGTTTTGCGCGCTTAAGGGCGAAGGGAGTTGTGCGGCTTTTGCCGCCCCAGCACCCCAAGAGACGGTTGCCAAGACGGCGAAAAGCGGATTGAGGATTTTTTTCATCATGGGCGTTTCCTATGAATTGGAATTGGACCTTTTCGAACTTTGGCAGCCAAATGTTCGTCTTTATGAAGTCGGCCGGTACATGGTCTCGCGGCCCACAAGTCTCTTGCAGCTGCGGCAGCAGAAGACCGCCTCGAGCGGCCCCGCGGATGTCTTTTTCATCATCGCGAACCGTAGCGGCCATTAATAATTACTATGAGCGATCCGGCAGCGCGGCATTCTTTAAGCTATCTTCCCTTAAGCTATCATTGTTCCGCAATTGTTCCAATTCCCACCGGTTCAGCCGGGGTGTCCGGACCTTTACGGGTTGCCGCGGGAAAGGCAAAAAACAGCGGCGGGGGCGAGACTTGACTTGCGCACATAACCGGCCGATGAAGGTGACTTTTCGCGGCGCAAAGTTAATGGCAGCCGCGGAAAGTTTTACTTGCAGCATACGCGAAAAATTCACTGCAAATAACAAATTTCCAGCAGTGCGGAACGGGGACTGCATGACTCCCAGACGAATAATTTTGCTTGGGCATTTCGGCGCGGGAGATCTCGGCAATGAATGCACACTTCAAGCCGTTATTGAACGCATCCGGCAGCATTGGCCTCAAGCAAGCTTGGTTTGCGGCTGCACGGATCCATTGGATGTCGAATCGCGCCGGCATATCCCCTCCTTTTGTTGGCCCGCTCCCAGCCCCGGGCAGGATGGCGCCATTTGTGCCCATCGCAGGCGAAACATCCTCGCCCGGTCATTCCGCCGCGCGGTTCGTGAACTCAGGCACTTCCAACATGTCTGAAGGCCTTGAGCCAGAGCGACCTGCTGATCGTTTGCGGGACAGGCGTGGTATGTGACTACCTTACGGGGCCAATAGGCTGGCCCTACGACTTTTTCAAATGGTCGGCGTTCGCAGCATTATTCCGTGTTAAGGTTTTGTTTTTAGGTGTCGGGGTTGGGCCCATTTATCACCCGCTTAGCCGTTGGTTTCTGAAGCGGAGTCTTGGGTTGGCCGCCCCGCAGCTACCGGGACGAAGCATCGCGGCAGTATCTGGAGGGAATTGGATTTAGGACCGGCGGCGATAGGATCTGTCCCGATCTGGCCTTCGGTCTGTCCCCGCCGCCTCCTTCGCACGGGGGGGAGATCCGGCAAGGCAAAAGCCGGTGATTGGCGTGGGGCTCAAAGATTACGAGCCGCGAGGCGCCGGAGATGCCAACACCTATCAAAATTACATTGCGATAACCGTTGCCTTCGTAAGCTGGCTGTGTGAGTAGGGTTACGGCGTAAAAATGCTTACCGGCGATTTTAGCTACGATATCCGGGCAATGGACGATCTCCTTTCGGCGATCAAAGGGCACGCA
>JAFMSB010000120.1 GCA_017353815.1 Methylocapsa sp.
GTTCATTCGATGCGGCCAGGGACGATCTTGCCCTTTTCGACGTGAGCTGGGATGTAAACGCCTTCATGGCGCGGCGCAAAGATCCCAAAAGCAATCATGCCGGCAACGGCGAGCGCGAGGCCGGCAAGGGTCAACGCCGACACGGCGCCCTTAGACCAATGTTCGAGCGCGAAAGGGTAATTGTGTTGCAGCAAGAGATAGGCGGCATAGACAAGGAATGGCGAAGAAAAGAGCAAAACGGGCTCGAGAACCGCGCGCAACATTAACCGTAGAGCCTTTCATAGAGGTTTCGCAATATTCCCGCGGTTGCGCCCCAGATGTTTCTCGCCTCATATGGGATGGCCCGATATTGGCGGAGCCTCCCGTCAACTGCCCTGTAATGCAGCTCGTGATTGGCGGCATCCATGAGGAAGACAAACGGTACTTCGAAAACCTCATCCACCTCGGCCGCATTAATTTGTAAGGCAATGGGCGTCGAAAGTTTGGCAACGGCCGGAGTGACCCAAAAGCCGGTTCCCGTCGCATAGGGTTCGAGATAGCCTAAAAGCTTCGCTTGCGATGGAGAAAGCCCGATTTCCTCCCGCGCCTCGCGCAAAGCAGAGGCCGCGGGACATTCGTCAGCTGGTTCGATTTTACCTCCAGGAAATGCAATCTGGCCGGAATGGGCCTTGAGAGCCGCGTTTCTTTGGGTAAATAGGACTCTTATCTCGCTCCCGTAATCCGCCAAGCCAACGAGCACGGCAGCGCTGCGCATGCCGGGAGTTGGCGCTTGGCGCCAGCCTTTCGGGGGGTCCGCCAGAAGGCGCTTTCGTGCATGCGAAAACACCGACTCCGGAGCAAAGCAGGGAGAAGTAATTGGTCCGGCCCGCAACGCTCGGGGTTCGCTTCCCGCTCTCTCCTCCCCGGCTGGATTCTTGTGCGTCATGGGCGCTTTGGTGGTTGGGGCGGTCTTCGCCCGGGGTGGGACTAAAACTGCGCTTGGCTTTTGCCGTTAGGCGGCCACGCTCAAAGCCGCAATCAGGTGCAACGGGTCACAACAGAAGCGCTGCCCGGCTTGGCCGCTAGCGAAAGCGCCAATGGCGTGGCCCAAGCAAAACGCGGACGCCACAATCTAAACCTGTTTATGGACCATCACCGGCTTTTGGTCGCTCCTGCTGTCATATATAAACCTACTATAAACCTACATGGAGACGGGTTGATACTTGCCCATCCCGGCGCTGCGCCGTATGGCGCCCCGGAGTCATATTCTGAGTTCTGAGGCACAAGACAATGGAAGCAGCAACGGCCTCGCTCGAAGCCGCCGCGATGCAGAGCGCTGAGTCGGCGCTCGAAAAAATAGCCGCCGCGCGGGCAGCCATCGAGGCAATTATATTCGGTCAGAGGCAAGTGGTCGAGCTGGCTCTGGTAACGCTTCTTGCCGGCGGCCACGGCTTGCTTATTGGCATGCCGGGACTTGCCAAGACAAAGCTCGTCGAGACCTTGGGCGCCGCACTCGGCCTCGACACGCGCCGCGTCCAGTTTACTCCGGACCTCATGCCGGCGGATATCTTGGGCTCGGAAGTTTTGGAGGAGACGCCAAGCCGCCAGCGGATTTTCCGTTTCCTGCGCGGGCCGGTCTTCGCGCAACTTTTGATGGCGGATGAGATCAATAGGGCGAGCCCCCGCACCCAATCGGCTCTCCTTCAGGCCATGCAGGAATATCATGTAACTGTTGCCGGCGAGCGGCATGAGCTTCCGCAGCCCTTTCATGTGCTTGCAACCCAAAACCCGCTGGAGCAGGAGGGCACTTACCCTTTGCCCGAAGCCCAGCTTGATCGCTTTCTCATGCAAATCGACGTTGCCTATCCGGACCGTGCGGCAGAGCGCCAAATTCTCATCGAGACCACGGGCGATTCAAACACGCGGGCGAAATGCGCCATGAGCGCCGCGGATCTCATGGCGGGACAGCGGGTGGTGCGGCAGCTTCCTGTCGGAGAGAGCATAATCGAAGCAATCCTCGATCTCGTTCGCAACGCGCGCCCGGGCGAAGGCGATCAAGCGATTACCCAACACATTTCTTGGGGGCCAGGCCCTCGCGCGGCGCAGGCGCTGATGCTGGCAACCCGCGCTCGAGCTCTCATCGACGGGAGGCTCTCGCCCTCGCGCGAAGATGTTGTCGCCCTCGCTGCCCCGGTACTTAAGCATCGCATGGCGCTGACTTTCGCCGCGCGCGCCGACGGCCTGACCATCGGCGAACTCATCGCTCGCCTGATCGCGCGGACCTTCTGACCAATGCCCGGTATCCGTCTGCTCAGCCAAGATGAGGCGCGCCCGGCCGCGCGTCACCAAGAGCGGGCGCATGAATTGGCCGAGCGGATGCCCGGCCTCTGCGTATTAGCGCGGGAAGCGGCGGCGAGCGTGATGCATGGAGTCCATGGGCGGCGGCGGCCAGGAGCAGGGGAGAATTTTTGGCAATTCCGGCCGTTCGTTGCCGGCGAAAGCGCGGGGAGGATCGATTGGCGCCGCTCGGCCAAGGACGAGCGCCTCTATGTGCGCGAACGCGAATGGGAAGCTGCTATTACCGTATTTTTGTGGATCGACAGATCCCCTTCCATGCGGTTTGCCTCGGGGCTTTCGTTGCAGCCAAAAATCGACCGCGCTCTCGTCCTCGGTCTCGCCGCTGGCGAGCTTTTCGTGCAAGGAGGCGAGAGGGCCGGACTCCTCGGACTCACCCCAGCGCTGGCAATTCGCGGCATTATTGAGAGATTCGCCGAAGTTTTGGCCGCTGAAGAGAAACGGACTCGGAGCGCGCCGGAAGAACTGCCGCCGCAAATCTCTCTCCCGCGCGGGGCGCGGGCGATCCTTATTGGCGATTTTCTTTCCGAACCGCAGCTCATCTTGCAGACAATTGCGCGCATCGGTGCCGAGGGCGCACGCGGTCACCTTGTCATGATCGCCGATCCCGCCGAAGAGGACTTTCCCTTTTCGGGCAATATCGAATTCCTCGATGTCGATTCGCCGCGGCGCCTGCGCGCAGGACGGGCAGAAACCTTTCGGGAGATCTATGTCCGGCGTCTTGCCGCGCATCGTGAAGCAATTTTAAGCTCGGCGCGCAGTTACGGCTGGACCTTGTCTTTGCACCGCACAGACAGGCCTGCAAGCGAAGCCTTGCTCAATTTGAAAATCCAGCTCGAAGCCGAACCGGGGGTGCCTCGCAGATGATGCCGGGGATCCCCGTTGCCTTCGATTTTCCGTTCGTGCTCGCTGCCCTTGCGGGACTTCCGCTACTGTATCTCCTTCTGCGGATTACGCCGCCGCGCCCGCGGATTGTTCCCTTTCCTCCCCTGCGCCTCATCCTCGGGCTTCAGCCGCGCGAAGAGACTGCATTGCGAATGCCATGGTGGCTCTTGCTTTTGCGCCTCGCCGTTGCTGCATGCGTCATTTTGGCGATGGCCGGGCCTGTTCTTAATCCGCGCGCCGGAGCAAGTGCCACCGGCGGCGCATTGCTTATCGTCATTGACGATGGCTGGCCCGCGGCGCCTAGTTGGGAGCGCAGGATTGCTGCCGCCACCAGAAAAATCGAGGCTGCCGGGCATATTGGCCAGCCCGCCGCCATTGTTCCTATCTCGGATGGAGCCCGGGAGATAGTTCTCTCGGATCCGGCCGCGGCGATTGCGCGTTTACGGGCGCTCACGCCTGTGCCATTTACACCCGACCGGCTGGCTGTTGCGGGCTCCCTGGAAAAATTTGCCGCGGCACACAGAAAACCGGAGATCGTCTGGATCGCGGATGGGCTCGATCGCGGCCAGGCGGCAGAATTTGCAAACAAGCTTGCCGGATTTTCTTCCCGCGTCACTTTGATGACGGACGAGGAGAGCGTTCGAGCTCTTGCCGCGGCGGAAAATCAGCCCGGCCAGCTCGCAGTCCGGGTGCTCCGCGACACGCGTCCGGCGCCCGATTCGGGAAGGGTCCGCGCGCTCGACCGCAAAGGCCGGGAGATCGGGCAGGCAGCTTTCGGCTTTACCGGAGCCACGGCGGCGACGGCCAAATTTGAGCTTCCGGTTGAATTGCGCAACGAAATCTTCCGCCTGGAAATTGCAGGCGAACGCTCGGCGGGGGCGGTTTTCCTGCTCGATGAGCGCTCGCGCCGCCGCCGCATCGGTATCGTGAGCGGAGAGACGGCCGATGTCGCGCAGCCGCTCCTTGCGCCAGACTATTATCTCACAAAGGCCATCTCTCCCTTCGCGGATGTGAGAGAGGCAAAATCCTCTGCCGCCAAGCCAGTGCAATCGCTTCTTGATGAGCATGTGGCGGCGCTCATTCTTGCCGATGTCGGCTTGGTTCCGGGCCAAGCGCATGATGCGCTTGGGAACTTTGTGGAGTCGGGCGGAGTCCTTATCCGCTTTGCAGGCGAGCGCCTTGCCGGCACACCCGAAGATCTTGTCCCCGTGCGCCTTCGCCGCGGCGGGCGGGTTCTTGGCGGGGCGATGTCTTGGGACACGCCAAAGAAGCTTGGCGCCTTCGACCGTCAAAGTCCGTTCTTTGGGCTTGCGGTCCCCGATGAGGTCACGGTTTCGCGCCAGGTGCTTGCCGAGCCGGGCCCAGGATTAGCCGCGAAAACCTGGGCGCGGCTCTCCGACGGCACGCCGCTCGTTACCGCTTCGCAGCGCGGAGAGGGCCTCATCGTATTATTCCACGTGACCGCAGATACCACATGGTCCAATCTGCCGCTGTCGGGTTTGTTTGTCTCCATGCTGGAAAGGATTGTGGCTTTATCTCGCGACTCGGGAAGAGAGACCGGTGCGCCCGCCGGGGCGAAAAACGATCTCGGGCAGGCACTTGCGCCTAACCGCATCCTCGATGGTTTTGGGGTTCTCGGCGCCCCGCCTCCTGGCGCGACAGCGATTCCGGCAGGCTTCGACGGCCCGGCCGGGCCAGAGCATCCGCCCGGCTACTATGGGCCGCAAGAGGGAGTGATCGCGGTCAATGCGCTTGGGCCGGACGACAAGCTTGCTGCCGTGGATTACGCAAACTTGGGCTTTGCCCGTGAGAACCTGCGCGAACAAGGCGCCGTCGATTTAAAGCCTTGGCTGATCGCCCTCGCCTTCATCTTGTTTGCCGTCGACACGCTGACTTCGCTTCTGATTGCCGGCAATCTGCGTTTAGGGCGCGCGCGTGCCGCACGTCTTGTCGTGCTGGTCCTTGGAGCGGCGCTGGTACTGGCTCCCGGCGGACTAAGGGCGGAGCCCGCTTCGCAGCCGAGCCGGGCGCGCGATCTCGGCGCCGCGCTGACGACGCGGCTCGCCTATGTCAGGAGCGGCGATCCAAGAGTCGATGAAGTGGCGAGGCAAGGCTTGGCCGGCCTTTCGCGCGTGCTTGCGCGGCGCACCTCTCTTATCCCCGGCGATCCTGTTGCTCTCGATCCGGCCCAAGACGAGCTCAGTTTCTACCCGCTCCTTTATTGGCCAGTCGTTGCGTCGCAACTGCAGCCGCCGGGCGCGGCCATCCAAAAGGCTGCCCTTTTTATGAAGCAGGGCGGAACGATTATTTTCGACACGCGCGATGCCCCGGCCGCGCGCCCGGGCGGGCCGCCCACGCCCGAAGCCCGATGGCTCAGGGCTCTGCTTGAGGGAGCGGACATCCCGCCGCTCGAGCCGGTTCCGGCCGATCACGTCGTAACAAAGACCTTTTATCTGATCGAAGGCTTTCCCGGGCGCTACGCCAACGGGACGACTTGGATCGAGGCGCTGCCTCCCGCTCCCGCCGATGGCACGCCGCGGCCGGCGCGCGCCGGGGATAGCGTCTCGCCCATTATCATCACCTCCAACGACCTCGCGGCAGGCTGGGCAAGCGACAGTGACGGCGAGAGTCTCTATCCGCTGGAGCCAGGGGGCGAGCGCCAGCATGAACTCGCGCTGCGCGGGGGCGTCAATCTC
>JAFMSB010000121.1:0-5340 GCA_017353815.1 Methylocapsa sp.
TCAGACCAAGGCTTCGACGGCCAGATCACGATGCATGAAACGTGATTGGGCTCTTATAATCTAGAGCGGGATTTATGGGAAAACCGGGATCCACTTTTTCGCATCCCGCTCTAAGGCTGTCAGCTTTAGGGCGCGTAGCTCAGCGGGAGAGCACTACGTTGACATCGTAGGGGTCACAGGTTCAATCCCTGTCGCGCCCACCATACCTTCATTCCATGCCGCGCTCGCCATAGGAAATCAGCCACCGGGAATCAGCGGTTGCCGCCGCCGGCCTTGGTAAGACCGGCAGCGGACCGATGCGAGTTCAGGGATTTGAGATCGTGGCGGCCGAGCCGTCCATCTTCGTCAGGCTAATCGAAAATTTCTCGCTATAGGTCTTGGACTGATCGCGCAGGAAGCCCAACGCCACCGCCTCGCCAAGCAGCATCGAGTAGTCGGTGTCGCTGCGCCAATGGATTCCGGCGTGGATGCCATGGCCAAAGGAGATATTATGCGCGAGCTTATGCAGCTCGCTGTTCACCGTCATGATGCCGCCGTCCTCGGATGTATAATTGTACGGCTCGAGCGACAGGCCATCGGGCGCCGGGACCATCGGATCCAGAATCACGAAAGTGCCATCGAAGAAGAATTTGAGCACTGTTATGCACGCGCCGGCAACGGTGCCATGGCCCGTGGGGTAGGCCGGGTGGGCGGGCGAACCTTCGGGAAAGGCCTGCGATAGGAAGTACGTTTGATATTTGTCGAAGCTCTGGGCGACCGCGTTTGAATTCAAGACGTTGCTGTTGACCTTGCCTTGGGGATTGCCATCGCCCGTTTTGATGAAATCTACGATCGCCCCGCCGGACTCGGGCCGGTGACGGAGGTGAACGACCCATTTCTGCCACCATACAGCATTGAGTGCCGCTTTTGCTACCGCGCCCAATGTTGCGGTAATATCCGGCCCGCCAAAAGTGCCGAACGGCTGCTGGTTCTTGTAACCAACGTAAGGGCTGCCCGGATTGAACGGCACATTCAATGTGTTCATGACGAGATAGGCAATAAAATAGGCCTGGTAAAGTTCATCGACATGCGTGTACGCCGCGAGGCCGCGCCCGTCATGCAGATATTGCCGGTTTTGCGCAGGCAGATTGCTAAGCCCCGTAGGTTTCCCCTGCTGCACGGCCGACCACGTGTCAATGTCGGACATATAATCGAGGTTCGGCGCGTAACTGTTGTACATTTGATCAAGCGGCCGCGCGCCAAAATTCGTCGGCCGGATGCAGAATTGCGAGATGTAAGGCCCAATCGTTTCGCCGGCGAAATAGGACGTGTCCCCGTTCTTCAGTCCGCCCCGGAATAAGAGGCGCGGCGTGACCTTTCCGTGCTTATCGCGAGGCCCGGCATAGGTTGTCTGATTCGTTAGCTCCTTAGCCGCGGCTTGCGCGAGGGGATTGGAGTCGTATCCGGTAAAGGGGATGTCGCGCAAAAGCGAAGCCCAATATATCTCGATGAGCTCCGCGCCATAGGCCTCGCTGTTAAGCGCGGGCGCCGCGGGAACCTCGGGTGCGCCAAATTGCGTCGAGTCCTCGCCGATGAGCTGCAAGGCAAATGCCCCTTGCGGGCCGTTCAGCTTTCGCGGGCCACTGAGCAGACCGGGGACTTCGAAATCCTTGGTTCCAAGAAGACCGATGTTCCCGATCGCCTTGCGGAATTGTTGGAAGGCCGTGGGATCGACAACGCCCGGTGCCTTTTGCTTAAGGCATTTGGTATAGGTCCCGCTTTTATCCGGATATGCCGTCTCATCGTTGTTTCTTGGGTGCGGCTGCGCCGGGATCTCCGCATCCTCGGTCGCAGCCTCAAAGCGCACGTCAAAAGCATGCAGCACTTGCGGGTCTGTCACGTCCGGGGGCTCGCATTGCTTGGGGACGGCGAGCAATTTCTCTTGATTTAAGGCTTTGGTTCGATCGCTGGGCATCATGAGCTCCTTCGAATTTTGATGCGTCAAACGGCAAAGATTTTGGGGGAAAGGATCGCGCTGCGCGCCCCCTGTTCAGGGGATGCCGCGGCAATATTTTTGAAATCAGCCTTGGCCGGGAGCTGCGCCTTCTGCGACAGGCCCTGCATTTCAACGGCGCGGCGCCGGCCAATTTGTGCTTGCCCGGCCGCGCCAGAGGCATCCGGATTGCTGAGCGTAATTTTTTCGTGCGCGCCTCCCCTATTTGGGGGACGACCTCGATCAGCAGCTGTGGTTTGGTCCCGCGATCAGGAAGCGGACAATCGAGTGCCACAGGACCGGCTGAGATGGGTGAAACTGCGCGCAAAGATTGCAAGCGTGGTCCGCGGCGGCAACCTCTCCTTGCGGCTGGCACAAATGCGCCGCGGTGTCGCCCTCCAAACAGAGGATGCGGCGCAAATAAAAAGCGCCTTCCCTCCCGGAGCCTGGATCATGTCCACTTGGGGCAGAACACGCAGAGGCCGTGTAAGCGAACGCCGGCGATGGCGCTGGCGATGTTGGGATAAACAATGAACACCATCGTCAATTATGATGGATCCATAAAGACCCACCCAAGGATGGTTGTGCAGCCCGCGAGCGCAGCCGAGATTCAGGCCATCCTGCGCGATAAGAGCCATCACCCCAGCCCGGTGCGAGCGAAGGGCAGCTACCATTCGCTCACGCCTTGCGTGTCGTCAGATGGCACAATTATCGACATGGCGCGCATGAACCGGGTAGTCGATATCAGCCCAGAGCGGATGACCTTTACCGCCCAAGCCGGTTTGCAATTCGTCGATGCTCAGAAGGCTCTGCGCGCAAAGGGGCTGCAATTCATAACCAACATCGAAATCGGCAATTTGACGCTGGGGTCCGCGGCCTGCTGCCACACAAAGGATGCACTGGATGGCGCCGAATTTGGGCAGGTAAGCTCCTATGTGACAGGCATAAAGTGGATCACCCCGGACGGCCAGCTTGGCGAGGCATCCGAGACAGAAAATCCGGAGCTACTGCGCCTTATGCGCTCGAGCTACGGGCTTTGCGGGATCGTTTACGAGGTGACGTTCCGGATCAAACCGCTCGAAGCAATTCATTTCAGCTATCTCCCGCGACTAATCGATGAGCTCACCCAAGAGGAGGTCGACCGCATCATCGATTCCTCCGAGGGCCTGACCTGTTGGACGGTCGGCAGGACTGCTCATTTTCAGATGCGAAGGCACGCCGACAGACCAAGCCTGATTGGACCAGTCTGCGCGGCGATCCGCCGCAAATTTTGGAGCGGCATCGAGGCGAAGGCTGCGCGATTCATTGAACAGCGCGTGCCAACCACACCGCTCAAGAATCTTGCGCGCAATAGATGGTTCGCCGGCAACAGGCTGATTTATTCCGCACTTCACCTCGCCGGGGGCTTTTCTTTCTCTAATCCCGACAAGACGATTGATTACAGGAGCACGTCGGCATCCGGCAAATATGTGTTCACCTTCTGGGCATTCCCGCGACGGCAATGGCTCGAAACTCTACGCGCGTATTTCGATTTCGCCGAGCGGCATTTTAAGAAATACGGCTTTCGCTGCAACATGCCGCTCGGCTCCTATTACATCCGCAAAGATACGGGCTCGCTTCTGTCCTATACATTCGATCAGGACATGTTCTCGATTGATCCCGTTCATGCCCGCACTGATGAAGCGGACTGGGAACAGTTCCTCAAAGAGTTCAACGAGTTTGCGTATCACAGGATTGGTGTTCCGCTCCTCAACCAGAGCCCCTTCGTCGAGCAGCGGCATGTGGCTGCCGCTTATGGCATACGATGGCAGGAGTTCTCCGCACGCGTGCGCGAAATCGATCCCGACGGCCGGCTGTCGAACCCGTTTTTCGATGCGCTGCTTTCGCGCGCCGAGGTCCCTGCATAAACGCGAGCATCGCAAGTTGCCGTTTGCAATGTCACATTGGCGCTGGCCGGCACCGCGCGCAGCGATGAAACTTTGTGCCTCGGCATGCAGGCGTATGCGCAGGGAAGACACAAATCGTGCCTAGAACAAGGGCAGCACTTGCTCACGATGGGCGGCGGTCTATATTGGTCGAAAAAACGCGGCGCATCGGAGGGGGCCGATGGGAGCGGTCGAGCATCTAAAGAGTTTGTGCTGCCTCGGACTGAAACCCGAGAGCGCAATGGTCGCAGCCGCGCCTTTGCTGCACGACATCATTCCGCATGGCTGGTCGCGTTTTGCCCTTCTCGCGCCGGATGCCACGATAACCAGCGCCTATGCCGAAAATCCTGCAATGGACGCCGTGTTCCGGGAGCGCATGTGGCGGTTCATGAATGATCCGGCATCGCCTGCGTCCCTATGGTTGCCCGCATTTCGCGCGACCTCGATTGGCTGGAGTCTGCACCGGCAAGGCCGCGGTTACCTTGAGAGCGGCTACTATAGGGAAGTCGAGGCGCCGCTCGATTCCTGCTGGCTTCTGACCGCCATGGTTGGCGACGGCGAACGGACAATTGGGGCGGTCCACCTCACCCGGCCCCGGACCGCACGCCCCTTTACCGTGGAGGATGTGCAAAGGCTCGACCGGTTGCGCCCTTGGCTCGGCTTTGCCTTGCGGCCTTCGTGCACAGGCCCGCGGGAAGAACCTGACGTTCCGTTGTGGACAGCAGGACCGCCCCTGCTCGCCGGTCAGGCGATACTTTCCTGTGAGGGAAAGACCGTATTTCAGACGGTGAACGTTGAACAACTGTTCAGAATTATCAACGCTGAGCCTGCCAACTTCACTCATTATGTGCCAGCCCGCGGCGGACTCCCGGCTCCGGTCTTGGCGCTCGTCCAACGCATCCTTGGCGCGGCCAGCGGGAGTCTGGTCGATCCGCCTCGCATGCAAATTTCAACCGCCCATGGCACGGTCACGCTCGAAGCCAAATGGCTCGTGCCCAAAGACACGGCCGCCGCGGATGCCGCCAAGAATCCAAAGAGCTGCCTCATCGCCGTGGCGATCGAACTCCACGAACATGCGCTTGCCTATGCGGCGCGCGTGCTGCGCGAGAATGGCGCGACGCCGGCGCAATTGAAGATCGGAGTCCTTCTTGCGCTCGGCAAAACCAAGCCGGAGATCGCGGGTGCGCTTGGCTTAAAGCTCACCAGCGTCGCCGACCTCACACGCAAGCTCTATCAGTCCTTCGAGGTCCACAATGTCGCCGAACTTGGCACAAAAATTTGGCTCGGCGAGGGCTACCGGAGTGCGCAATTGCCGGAGTTGCCGGTTCTCGGCTCGCGCGCGATGGCGCAAGCGAACTTTTGCTCCCCTTTCGGTTCTTCTATCTGACTGCTCGCACACTCTGATATGTGAAAGGCGAGATGCTGCGCAGCAACAAGTTGTGA
>JAFMSB010000121.1:5350-5901 GCA_017353815.1 Methylocapsa sp.
TTGTGACCTAAACCCCGATTTATCCCTCATTTGAAGCGAGAGTCCGTCGAGAAGGAGACCGACATGAGGCAGTCAAAGTTCACCGAAGAAAAGATCATCGCGGTTCTGGCGGAGCAGGAGCGCGGCATGGGGTCAGCGGAGGTCTCACGCCGGAGAAAACAACCGGTTCGCACTCTTGCTCTCTTCAACGGATCGCTCATACATCCCGGAAAGTGAAAGGCGATAGCCTGCGCATAGTCTCATCCACATAAAGCGGGCGCAGGGCAGGGGGCGCAGCACGCTGCGGGCAGGCGGGCCGGTCGCAAAGGCGGCAGTTGACGCCAATAGATGTCGCCTTCAGCGCGCTCAAATCGAGGCTCTTCGCGTAGATAAGGCGCTTGGCATATTTGATCTCGCAGCCAAGCCCGATCGCATAGCACGGCTCGATGGCGCCGTACGGAGCAAGCGCGCGGCGGACCATGCGCGCAAGCGAAAACCACTGCGTGCCGTCAGGGAGTTCGATGACCTGCGTTAGAATCCGCCCGAGTTCGGCGAAGACCGCGTGAATGTTC
>JAFMSB010000122.1 GCA_017353815.1 Methylocapsa sp.
CTTTTCCGGACGGATGTATGAGAACAACGCGCTCTGATCCCGAAGCCGCCCGCGCATCTTAACCCTCCCGCAGAATCGATCAGGAAAAGTGAATTGCTATCCTTTCCCTCCGGCGAGGCTCTTCAGAAAACTGCTAGCGCGTCCCCCGGGGAGCATGAGGCAAAAGCGGTTTCCAGCGTCTCAACCGGACATAAAGCGCCCCGGTGCCGCCATGCAGGCGCGCCGCTTCTTCGAACCCAGCGACGATCGCGTGATATTGCGCGCTGCGGAGCCACTCGGGCACATATTTGCGCAACACCCCTGACGCTATTTCGCTTGGCCCAGGCCGGTTGCCTTTCCCTGTCACCACCAAGACGAGCCGGATCCCGTTGTCTTGTGCCCGCAAGAGAAAGGATTTTAGGGCAAGGAAAGCTTCCTCCCGGCGCATCCCGTGCAAGTCGATCTCGGCCTCGGGAGCTGCCCGGCCGCGCGCAAGCTTCTGGCGAAGCCGGTGATCCATCGGCGCAAGACTTTGTTTCGCCCTGGGTGTTGCCCTTGCCGGGAGGGATTTCGCTTGGAGCTTTTCGCAAGATTTTGCGGCAGCCTTCGCCGCCGGCTCTTCATGCCTCCGCATTTGTGGCGCGCCGCTCCTTGCGTGGGGGGCACGCTTCCGGGCAACGGTCCTTGTGGCCTCAAGCCACAGCTCGACCTCGGCCGCGCTCAGCTCACGGGTCCGCGCATGGGCGCGGGAAGGCGGATTTTCGTTCATCGGCCGAACCCCTCTTCCGGGGTAGAAGAACCCAAAATTCCCCTTGGTGCCGAATATCGCCTGCCCGGGCGCCCGCGTCATCCCCTGAGCCGAAGAAAATATCGCAACGGGCAGATCCAGCGATCGCCGAACCCGTATCCTGCGCGATCATCAGCCGCTGGAATGGCGACGCCGAGGAGCCCCGCCAGGGCAATTCCGCAGAGATCCAGAAGGGCAGGCCGTAACTCCAAATCGTCCGGTCAATGGCGATCGAGCGCAAAGCGGAAAGCCCAATGCCTTGCCCGCCCGTGGGGCCCGAGCCTTTCTGAACCTCGCGAAGCGCGAAAAAGACGAAAGATTTGTTCTGGTGCATCAGCGCGAGGCCCGCATATCCTGGATTTTGGCCATTCGCCCTAAGCCATTGCTTTAGCGCGGCAAGCGACATGGCGCTTTCGGCGATTGCGCCGCTCTCGGTCAGAATCCGGCCGATGGACGTATAGGGCTGCCCGTTTCGTCCGGCATAGACGAGCCGCAAAAACCTGCCGCAGGGGAGGCGGACTTGGGCCGAGCCTTGGACTTGGATCATAAATACCTCGATCCGGTCGCGTAGCCAGACGAGGGGGGTGCCGAAGCTCCCGTGCGGCGCTGAGTCGATCGTCGCACGATCGTGATAAGGCCGGACCGAGTACAAATCGTCTGGCGGGCCCAGGACCGGGGCCGTGAACTCGCGGCTGCGGCAGAGTGAACCCTCCACAACAGGCTCATAGTAACCAGTCAGGAAACCGGCTCGTCCAGTGTTTTCCTGATGCCTTACGATCCGCCATGGCCGAAAATGGCTTTCGAAAAACCGCCGGGCCCCGGCATTGTCGAGACTAACCTCAGATAACGCCTTTCGAGCAACTGCCTCGAGCGGGGCAGGGGCGGGCATGGCCTTTCGCAACGGCGGCGAGCGAGATGCGATAGCGGCGCAGGAATGGGCAAAGACCGAAAAGGCATCCGCGTGATCGTCCTCGCTAAAACCTGCGAGATCACAGAACGATGCGGGGCTGAGCCAGATGTCCCCCCACAGCCGCACAGCGAGCCCTCCCCCCGCGGAGAGCGGCCCACTGCGCCTCCGGAATCGGTTTTGCTTACGGATTAATGAGCGCTTTCGGTTGCGCACAGCTTCCAATTCGGATCGCGCGAGGCGGTATCTCTGGAAAACGTCCAGACATCGTCAGCCCGGACTCCCTTGTCCGGGTCGCCCTCGATTACTTTTCCGCTACTGTCGCGTGTTCCGGTTGTCATCTCGGAGGTGAAATGAAGTTTGATCTTTGCCGTGCGGCCCTCCAATCTCGCGTCTTCGAGCGCGGGATCGTCAATCGAAACGAAAGCAGTGGAAAGGGTTTCGCCGCGATGCTCACGTTTGTCGATCGCATCAACGAAGCCTTCATAGACCTCGGGCGACAGCAAAGAGCTCAAGACCTCGCGTTTTCCTTCGGCAAAGGCCATGATGATCATCTCATAAGCCGATTTGGCGCCAGAGATGAAGGGTTTCATGGCAAAAGAGGGATCGGCGGCGGCAATCGAGTCCAATCCCGCCCAAGTGCTGGATCCGGGTTCGGCGAAAGGCTTCCATCTTTCGGTCTTGTCTTGAATGGCAGGGGGGGCCGGCTCGGCTGCCCCGGGAAGCGCCACGACCTTATTTCCGGCATCGGCCGCCTGCCTCTCAAACGTCTTCGACGCTCCCCGCGCGAAGGGGTTGATCGGCGGCTTTTCGGTGCCGGTCCGGGTTCCGAGAACCGAGCGCAGCTTCCAAACGACAAAAGCCGCGAGCAAAGCGAAAACTATGGTTGTCATGTCGAAAGGCTCTTGCATCGTGATATTTGCTGCCAGGAATTTGGGGGACTTGATTAAGCTTTTACCATGTTATGTTATGTGGGAACAAATAAGCTGAAATCCAGCCGCAAAGGTGGCGTATATGCTCCGCCTTCGATCTCCGGACAGAATTGGGCACCGGCCATTCGCCCGCCTCCCATTTCTTGTCATCACCTATTTTGCGTTATGGCTCGGTGCCGAGCTTCTGGCCTTCGGAGCCGTTGTCCATGCGATCGGCTTTACCGGCGCAGTCGCCCTTTGCATCCTCACGAGCATGGCCGGCGTGGCAATAATGCGGCGTGTGGGCACATCGGCCATCGTCCGGCTGCGGCAGGCAGCCTCCCGGAGTGCCGAGCGCAATAGCCTATCAAAAGATAGGCTGGTCGACGGAACTTTGGAGGGATTGGGAGCCGTGTTGCTGATCCTGCCCGGCTTTGTCTCGGACTTCCTTGGATTCGCCCTGGCTGCGCCTTCGTTCCGGCTTTGGATCATCGAGAGACTCAATCTTGGCCGCATAGGGCCTCGCCGGGGGCCTGCCCTCATCGACCTGACACCGAAAGAATGGTCCAGAAGCGGCGGCGATCAGCCGGACCGGGCGCATTAATCCTAACGCAAGCAGGCGCAACGCCTTAGATGACTCGAGGCTGCCTGCATTAGGCGGCCGGCTCATCGCGGCCCTCTTCTGAGCGCGCGACATGCGGTTGCTTCCGCTCCGGGCTGCGCTCAAGCAAGGATCGCGCTAGCGAAAACAAAGGTGACACCAGCCGGCTCACGTCCTCCGCTCTGGCGACCCACGCGCTCCCTCGCGTCAATTCGCGATCAAGCGCCGCCATCGTGGAGGCAAGGCCCGGGTCGTCATCCTGGAACCAGACGCGAAGCACCCGCCGCCATGCGAGAGCAAGCCCCTGGAGTTTCAACGCGCCCACGGGGCCCTCGGAATCGACGCCCGCTGCCTCGAGCATGAATCTCATCGAGTTGATGAGGACTCCGTTCAAGGCAGAGGCCGCCAAAGGGTCCCGCCGCGCCCAGTCGTAAACCGCCTCAAGTCCGAGCTTGTAAGGCGCAAGCGCATCGAGGCGGCGCATAAGAATATCGAATAGCCGGTCCTTTGCGGGTTCGCCCGCCATATGCTCGCCCGCCGCCTCCAATACGAGGTGGTCGATACAGCGCGAAAAGGCGGCAAGTACCGCGCCCTTCGACGGGAAACAATCGCGGAATGCGGCCAGGGAAATATTCGCGCGGGCGGCCACATCCGAGATGGTGATGTCTTCCCAGCTGCGCTCACTGGCAAGCTCCATGAGCGCGTCGATGATGGCGTTTCTTGGCTCCTTAGGAGCCGCAGTCAGTTTGCCGGCTTCCGCCCGGACCTCCTCGCCGCTGCTTGTTTGATCAGCCATAATGGACCTCCCGGAACCTTCCAGCGAAAAAAGTTAGTTAGTCCCCTCATTGGGCATTTCCAAGAGATAACCATCCCCGCTCCAACCAGTGTTACTCATTTTGGCAGGAGGTGGAAATTTCTTCTTACGCTCCGGCGCTTGTGTTTCCGCAGCAACACCGCGGGGTTTTCCGTTGCTCATCCACAATTTCTTGGCGGCGGCGGCTTTTGTCTCGGCCGCGGAATGTTATTCTGGCCAAGTTCTGGATCGGGGCGCCGCTTTTAGCGCGCTTAGCGTTCACGGCGATGGTTTTTGCCGTGCAAGGTTAGAATTGGGGAGGCCGGCAGTTGAGCGACATGAATTCCGCTTCGCCTCGCTCCGGCCTGTGCCCTCTCTCCCCGCTATCTTCTGCCGGAGAAGCCGAGCTTGTGGAAATTTCGGGCCGGGTCAAATGGTTTGACGCGGCGAAGGGATATGGCTTCATAGTCCCAGACAGCGGCGAGGCCGATGTGCTTCTTCACGTTACCGTTTTGCGTAAGGATGGTTTCGGCGCTGTCTATGAGGGGACGCGTGTCGTAGGCGAGGCCGTGCGGCGCGCGAAGGGCCTGCAAGTCCTCAAGATTTTGGCCTTGGAAGATTCGGGCGCCGCGCATCCCTCGGAGGGAAGGCCGACCCGGGCCAGCGTCGGCGTCACCAATGTCGGCACTTTCCAGATCGCAGTTGTCAAATGGTTTAACCGGACGCGCGGCTTTGGTTTTCTAAGCCAGGGCGAAGGCACGCCCGATATCTTCGTGCATATGGAAACTTTGCGCCGCTTTGGGCTGCCCGAATTGCGGCCGGGAGAGAGCGTTCTTGCACGTTTCGGCAGCGGCCCGAAGGGCTTGACCGCGGTCGAAGTGAGACCGCTTGATGTTGCTTTGCCCGTGGCGCATTAGTCATTGCGCTTCTGGCGAGCAAGAGCGATCTCGAGCCATGATTCCTTCAGTTGCGTTTGGCAATCCAAGCCGCGGGCTTGCCGCAGGCCCGAGCGCGCTCAGAATCCTTGCGCTTGCGCTCTGCGCGATCTGGTTTGTTTCGGGCGAAGGCCGGGCCGTTTCTGCGCGCGAAAATTCACAGCCGCGAGCAAGCCTCGAAAAGCTCGAGATAGTGACGGCAAGCGGAACACATGCCTTTTCGGTGGAGGTCATGCGGACCGGGCCCGCGCGCGAGCGGGGCCTTATGTTTCGCCGGTTTCTGGCGCCGGACCGCGGCATGTTGTTTGATTTCGAGGTTGAGCGCCCGGTGATGATGTGGATGAAAAATACCTATTTGCCGCTCGATATGATTTTCCTCGATCATTCCGGCAGGGTCGTTGCCCTTGCCGAAAACACGGTGCCTCAGTCGGAAAAAATCATCCCATCGGGAGCCCCAGCCTATGGGGTGCTCGAAGTAAATGCCGGAACAGCTGCACGCATCGGGCTTAAGATCGGCGATTTCGCACGCCATCCGATGTTTGCCAAATGAGCGCGCTTGCCGGTGCGTGGCCCCCATGATACGCGATAGGGGAAAGGATGCCGCGAGGACGAGTGCGCCCGGGGTATAGCGCAGTCTGGTAGCGCGGAAGTTTTGGGAACTTCAGGTCGCAGGTTCGAATCCTGCTGCCCCGACCATCTCACACTTTCGCATGTGATTGATCATAATTGCGTTTCTCGCTTTAGAACTTGAAACCGTTCTGACGTTTCGTTCTGATAGCTCGAATGCCGTCATGCGTGGCGGGGCGCACCACCGCAGACCCATTGAACACAGCAAGGAAGAGCATTGACCATGAGCATTGCGCGGATTTACCGTCCCGCCCAGACCGCGACCCAGTCGGGCCGGGCCAAGGCGAGACTTTGGGTTTTGGAATTCGAGCCCGCGATGCCACGGGAGATCGATCCGCTGATGGG
>JAFMSB010000123.1 GCA_017353815.1 Methylocapsa sp.
CTCCCGCGGGCCTATGCGAGTCAAGCAGGTATATATTCCTTCCCTATCGTTTATCCCCGCTCAAGGCAATCGGCTTGTTCCGAAATTGAAGTTCAAGGGAACAGGACCGAGTCGGCGTAAAGCCCGCGCGACTGACAGACCGCCGTTGGCCGAAACCGCGCAGTATCCCCATAAAGGTCTGCTTCGGGCATAGGCACGATCCGGCATCTTGGATCATAGAGTGGATTGAAGTAGCCGAAATAGCCAGAAGCATACGACGGAAACGCGGGAGCCGGCCCTGCCGGCCCTGCTCCGAAATCGGCCGCACAGGCCGGCGTGCCAGCCGACAGCGCGATAAAAAGGGCACTCCCGAGGCAGATGCGCGCCTCCGATGCTTTAATGGCCATGGCCTGCTGCTCCGGCAAATCGTGAGCGGAAAATAAGAGTTTTGCTCCCGCCGCCAGACGGGGTAGCTGATTCGCGCTAACAATTCGCCAATTGCTGGATCTAAGGGCCGCCCTGTCCCTTATTCTTCGTCTTTGGGCTCGCGATGCTTCGTCCCGCCAAAGACGGTATCAATGCCAATAGCTTCGGGTCCGGAATGCCCGGTCCCGTGACCGCCAAATGCTTCGCCATCGGCGGAAGATTCTCCGGCCGTCCTCCGGGTTGTCACCTCGCTAGGCATAAGTGTGTCTCCCTCATCGTGGACGGGCGCTGCCCTGTCTTTTGCGGCGCGGTTGACCTCCAAGTCGAGATCAAGCTGGGTGCAAAGCCCAAGCGTGACCGGATCGATGGCGGTCAGCGCGGCCGAGTTCCAGTGCGTGCGGTCGCGGATGGCTTGCAGCGTCGCCTTTGTCGTGCCGGCGAGGCGCATGACCTGCGCATCCTTCAACTCTGGATGATTCCGGATCAGCCACAAAATGGCATTCGGCCGGTCTTGGCGGCGCGAGAGCGGCGTATAGCGGGCCCCGCGCTTGCGGCTCGGCTCAGGCAGCCTGACCTTCGGCATAGCAAGCCGAAGCTGGTGCTTTTCATCGGCTTCCGCTGCCGCCAGCTCCTCGCGCGTGAGCTGCCCCGAGGTGATAGGATCATGTCCCTTGATTCCAGCGGCGACGTCCCCGTCGGCAATGCCCTTCACTTCCAAGGGATGGAGATGGCAGAAATTGGCGATTTGCTCGAAGGTGAGCGATGTGTTTTCCACAAGCCACACCGCGGTCGCTTTGGGCATCAAGGGCGAATTGCTCATCGTGCTCGTTCCTATACGTTCCTGTACGCGTGAAAACGCAACATACTTTGCCGTTCGCGGATGCCGGCCGCGCGGCTTAAGGAATTACCCGTTTGGGAGGATCGAATGTATATAGTGGCGGGCGGTTTGGAAGGCAATGATTACGGCAGAGAAAGCGGGGCGTCGCGAAAATGAAGCTCCGGCCAGGGCGAATGGTCCGCAACGGCGCGGCGCTCCCTTGCGTTGCCAAGCTGATAGGTGAAATCGATGTTCCGGCGGCTTTCCAGTTTTCTCAGCATCTGTTTGTTCGCGGGGGCCTTTATTGCTGTGATCATTGACGTCGGCCATTCCCATATGGCGGCAAAGCTGACCATAACGCCAATTGGCGATGCTGTTTCGGCACTCGCGCCGGAAAAATGGGCCGATGCGCAGAAATTAGCTAGCCGCTATATAAACCTCTCCAATTTCGTAATTGCCGGATTTTTGCAACTGCCCGTTTGGCTCGTCCTCAGCGCTGCCGGTGCCTTAACAGGCTGGTTAGGCCGGCGGCCGAAGCCGAAATTCGGATTTTCGAGCCGCTAAGCGGACTGAGTGACATTACCAGCGAACGCCTCAATAAGCAGCTTCCATAAGGAGAACGGGATTGAGCCATTTTCGGACGGAAACCGATAGCCTTGGGGAAGTTCGGGTCCCGGCAGACAAGCTTTGGGGAGCCCAGACGCAACGCTCAATTGAGTATTTTAGTATTGGCAAAGATATCATGCCGCCCGAAATGATCACAGCTCTGGCGATACTAAAAAAGGCCTCCGCCGCGGCAAATATGAGGAGCGGGCGCTTCGACCGAAAACTCTATGCTTTCATCAACCAGGCCTGCGACGAGATCTTGAGCGGCCAGCATCGCGACATGTTCCCTTTGCATGTGTGGATGACTGGCAGCGGCACGCAGTTCAACATGAATATGAACGAGGTGATCTCCAACCGCTGCTGTCAGCTTGCGGGAACGCCGCTCGGAAGCAAGCGCCCGGTCCACCCCAATGATCATGTCAATATGTCGCAGTCGTCGAACGATGCCTTTCCCTCGGCGATGTATATCGCCGCAGCTGTTGGAGTTAGAGAGAGCCTCGTTCCCCCGGTCACTGCGCTGCGGGCAGCGATCGCGGCCAAGGCGGCGGAATGGGATTCCATCATAAAGATTGGCCGCACGCATATGCAGGATGCAACGCCTTTGACGCTTGGCCAGGAGTGGTCGGGCTATGCGGGCATGCTTGCCGATAATCTCGAGCGGATCGAGGATGCGCTCAAAGGCGTCTATCGCTTATCCTTAGGGGGGACTGCGGTTGGCACCGGAATCAATGCGGCGCCCGGATTTGCGGAGGCGGCAGCGGAAGAAATCGCCAGGCTCACGGGTCTCCCTTTTGTGACCGCCCCCAACAAGTTTGCGGTGCAAGGCGCCCACGATGCCCTCGTGCAGTTATCCGGCACGCTCCGCACCTTGGCCGTTTCGCTATACAAAATCGCGAACGATGTGCGTCTGCTGGGCTGCGGCCCGCGCGCAGGCATTGCCGAACTTGAACTCCCCGAAAATGAGCCGGGCTCGTCGATCATGCCTGGAAAGGTCAATCCCACCCAGGCCGAGGCGCTGGCCATGATTGCCGTTCAAGTCATGGCCAATGACGTCGCTGTCGGTTTTGGCGGCGCAAGCGGCTATCTGGAGATGAATGTCTACAAGCCGCTGATGATCGCAAATCTCATCCAGTCGATCGTTCTGCTGAGCGGCGGCTGCAGGAATTTCCGCAAATATCTTATCGAAGGGACGAAGCCAAATCTGAAAAGGATAAAGGAGAATGTCGAGCGCTCGCTGATGCTCGTCACCGCGCTTGTGCCTGTCATCGGCTATGATAAGGCATCGAAAATCGCGCATCAAGCGATGGAGCACGATCTCACCTTGAAGGCCGCGGCGCTGCAGCTTGGATTCGTTAGCGAGACGGAATTCGACCGGATCGTCGACCCGGCAAAAATGGTCCGGCCTTATGTGGCAGGCAGCTGAGGGGCCTAAGCGGCCTTTTCGACTGGCCCACTGGCAGACCGCCTTGTGCCGTGCCGGCAAGCTGACTAAAGGACAGAGCGAGGCAAGCGAAGGAAGCAAGGGGATAAGAAGATGAGTTTGCTGGTTCCGGGCGAGAGCGGATTGGCCGATCCCTTGGCCCTCTTGGGGGCGCGGTTTTTTGATTATGCCGCGCTTCTTAAGCCGCGGGTGATGTCGCTTGTGGTCTTCACCGCTTTCACCGGCATGCTGTTTGCCCCCTTGCCCGTCGATCCTTTGCCGGGCCTTTTGGCGCTTTGCGCCATTGCCGCGGGCGCGGGCGCGGCGGGCGCGCTCAACATGTGGTATGATGCCGGCATCGATGCGCTCATGCTGCGCACGCGCTTGCGTCCCATCCCCGCGGGGCGGCTTGCCTCGTCGGAAGCGCTTTGCTTTGGGCTTTTGCTTGCCGCCGCCTCGGTTCTTGCTTTGGGACTTGCTGCCAATTGGCTGGCGGCGGGCCTGCTTGCCTTCACGATCTTCTTTTATGCCGTGATCTACACCATGTGGCTGAAGCGGCGGACGGCGCAGAACATCGTCATCGGCGGGGCGGCGGGCGCGCTGCCGCCGGTCGTTGGCTTTGCCGCCGCCTCGGGCCACATTGGCCTTGCGAGTCTGGTGCTTTTTTTGCTCATTTTCTTCTGGACGCCGCCGCATTTTTGGGCGCTCGCCTTGGTGCGGGCCGAGGACTATGACCGGGCGGGCATACCGATGCTGCCCAACGTCAAGGGGCATGCCCACACGAGAAGCGCCATTCTCGCCTATGCGCTCCTTCTTGCGCCGCTCGGCCTTTTGCCGTGGCTGCTTGGCTATGCCTCTCTGGCTTATGCGGCGGTTGCGGCTTTGCTCGGCTTGGCGCTCATCGTCTTTGCCGGACGGGTTTATCTTTGCCGCGAAAAACCGGAGGCGAACCGCTGCGCCGGGCAGCTCTTTGGGTTTTCGATTGTCTATCTCTTTTTGCTGTTCGCGGCGCTTGCCGCCGGGCGGCTCCTCGCGGCCGCGCCGCTTGCAATTGCGGGGTAAAAGCGTGCGTATTCGAGTTTGCCCCGGCTTCAGCCAGCAGGGTTTGGGCGCGGGCGGGAACTTGCCATAAGGCTACCTAATGGATATGGCTCGCATGTTCCGGGGGCGGTGCGGCATCGGCCAATCACGCTTGAACTCGCCGGAAACCGGCAAGGCGCCCGTAGCTCAGCTGGATAGAGCACTAGACTACGAATCTAGGGGCCGGGAGTTCGAATCTCTCCGGGCGCGCCACTCAGTACTCGTCTGCGAACACCGAGGCTGGCCAATTTGGCTAGCTAGAACGGTTTTTTCCATGAGGTCCTTGCTTCCCGCGATCCTAACGTTGTGATCGTAGGTCTTCCGAAACGGCGCAGAGCCGCTGGTGGGTTCTCTCGCATCACGTGCCCAAACGCTCGAGGTGATCGGTCGGCAGCCGGTCGAGCCTACCCATTGGTATGGCCACCCCCTGCAGATCGTCTTGCCGTTGGTCGCACAGCTCGAACAGGTGTAACAGCGATAGATGCGGCCGCTTTTCGACGTACCGGTGCGCGGCATCATGGCGCCGCGACAGGTGGCACACAAGGCAAGCCCAGTCAGCAGGGTTGGCCCCACCATGGCCCGCGGAGGCGTAACTATCGGCTTTCGAGTCCGCAATTGCCGTTGGACGCACGAAAAAATGTGGTAGTCAACAATGGCTGGCACAGACACTTCGACGATTTCTTCTTGGGGTTTGCGTTGGCGCGTTCTCGATGAGGCCTGATTAAATCTCCAGGTCCCAATGTAGACGGTGTTGGTGAGAAGCTTATGCACGCTTCCGACACCAAAAGTGTTGCCTTGGCGCGATTGATAGCCATGGGCATTCACCCACTTAACGAACTCCTTGACCCCGAGCGCGCCCGCGCGGCGAGCGCCGCCTGCGCGCGCTGCAAAAGCACCTAAACACGGCGAGCTGTTCCGCCGGCGCTATGAGCGTAGCGCTACTCTCGTCACGAGCAGCCTGCCATTCGATGAATGGACCTCTATCTCCGGACCGCAGCGGCTCACAGGCGCCTTGCTCGGCCGGCTTACCCGTCACGTCCACATTCTGGAAATGAATGGCGAACGCTGCCGCCTCACCGCCAGCAAGAAGGCGCAGCGGCGGGCCGGTTCAGGAGCTAAACCAAAACCGGGAGACTTAGCCCAGCCGGTACACTTTCTCGCCATTCGGCACGATTTGTCTCCGCCATTGACAAACGCCCGTTCCCGAGGCCGCCACCCGCTCGCGCTGGTCCTGAGTGTAAGCTCTGGCCACCTTGTTCCCCCGCTGCAATGGACACGCTCTAGCTGTTTAGTCCCAGCTTTAGCAGGAGCGGATTGAGTTTGAATCGTTCGGGCTGAGAAGTCCAGCATTTGCAGATGTATTCGAAGAGGGTGAAACCCGCCCTGCTCGGGACACCCGATAATGGGCGGTGGCTCATCGCTCCAAAGCATCCGCCGCTCGGCGTCAGACGGCGGTATCGTCCCGGCACCCTTGTGCTCGAAACCGAATTCCAAACTGCGACCGGCTGCGCGGCGATTGTCGATTTCATGCCTCC
>JAFMSB010000124.1 GCA_017353815.1 Methylocapsa sp.
TTACGACCCTTTTGGCGCGGCGAGGTTTCTCACTGCGCTTAACCACTCCGCGGCGCTGCGCAGCTCTCTCATGGGCCCCTACGCGAACGCCGGCAAGCCGGATATTCTGGCAACCCACCCATCGACGCCCGACCGCATCGCCCGGGCGATCGGCGCCGCACGCCAGATCGGCGCTCCAGGCATCGGCAAAACCGACCGTGCGGCCTATCTTTCGGCGATCGATGGCATGATGTTTGGCGACGATCCCGCAGAAGGAGCGGTGCGAGGCCGCAAATTCTTCCACGGGCGCCTGGGCTTCGCCTTTCTCGCTCCCGAAGGCTTCAGTCTCGAGAACACCGCGCAAGCCGTGCTCGGAATAGGCAATGGGGGCAGCGAAGCGTTGCGGGTCGATAGCGTTCAGCTCGACCCTTCGACGGCGCTTACGGCCTATGTCGCTTCGGGATGGATCGAGGGACTCGACGGCTCCTCGATCGCACCCATGCAGATCAACGGCATGGAGGCAGCGGCGGCGAACGCCAGCGCGGGCGAGTGGCAATTCCGGGTGGCTGCGATCCGTTTCGATGCGGATCGCGTCTACCGGCTGATATATGCCGCGCGCGCGCTCACCCCCGAGGTCAAGGAGCGATTTCAATCAATGGCCGCCTCCTTTCATCGCTTGACGCCGGAAGAGATCGCGGCGGCGCGGCCCTTGCGCCTTGCAATCGTTGCCGCAAAGCCTGGGGAGACAGCCGAGATGCTTGCGGCGCGGATGGCCGTGCCGGTCCGGCCCCTCGATTATTTTCTGCTCCTCAATGGCCTCTCGCGCGGCGAGCCGCTTCGGACTTCGGAGCATTATAAGATCGTGGTCGAATAGACCCTCTTTAGCCGCGCAAAGACCGGCCCGGGGATTTTGCTCGCTTTTGCCTCGTGCCGTCCTGCCATGCCGCGCAAAAACAAAGACCCTCGCCGAAGCGAGGGTCTTTGCCGGCAGATCGACCTTGGGATGCCGAGCCCGCGCAAGGGGTCTTTTGCTTGCGAAAAGCGGACCGCCTCTCTTTTTGCTTCGTTTAAATCCTTACTTATCCTTACTTATTGTAAGACCAGGACAAGACTAGGAGCTGCCGGCCCGGGAGCTCGTTGCGCCGCTCTCGGCCTACAAGCTTGGCTGGGCGCTATGTCACCTCGCAAAGCGCCGCCATTTCTTAAGGGGCGATCTTGCGGAAGCCGAGGACAAGGGCGGAGAGAAGGACAAGGCGAAGCCCGAAGAGGAAGCCGGAAGATATCGCCGAGGTGAGGAAATCCGGCGGGACACTTGGCGCGCATCTCTCAAAAATCCAGCCCCCCGAGCGCTAACGCGGGAAGCACTTCACCCGGGCAATTGTCGGCGAGGATAGCGAGAAACTTTGCACTGCACAGGCCCCGCAAGGCCCCACAACGGATCAGTAGATCAACGAATAGCCGCGCTTGCTCGTTGAGGAGGGCGCATCCTCGCCAAATCTCGATAAGGGCTACAGCGCTTAGTTAACTGCGAAGGACAGCGCAAGCGCCGCCCGCGCGGAGGATCTTTTCACAGAGCGCATCCGCTGCCCCGCGCGAGGGTGCAGGTACTCGGATCTGATAGTATGTAGCAACCCCAAAGCCGGGCGCCCGGCCGGCGATGACTATGGGTTCGATCTCGCCGATAATTGCGGAATAGCTGCTCTGGGCTCGTCTGTAAGCGGCCAGCGCCGCCTCCTTTGAATGACTGCCTGCGAGCTGAACGCCCCAGGGCGCAAAGAGTGCCGAGGCGGCAATGGAGTGAGGCTCTGAGTGGCGGATAGCGCTTGTCACTCGCAAACAGGATGGCTCGGGGGATTTTGCATAGCTGATTATCGTGTCTGCCGCGGCGGCAACCCAGTCCTCCACCGGCCGTTGCGAGATTGTCAGAACATAGCGCCGTGTCTCGGCTGGCAAATCAGCATGGCCGGCAAGCCAGTTCGCAACATGGGCAGGGCCAGCATTGTAGGCGGCGGCGGCAAGCCCAATATTTCCAAAGCGCTGCTTAAGCTCAGCGAGCAGTGCGGCGGATTTTGGTATTGCTTCTTCGGGATCGAACGGATTGGCAAGGCCACGCTCATCAGCCGTCTTTGGCATGAATTGCGCGATGCCTTGCGCGCCAGCTGGACTGATCTCGTTAGACCGAAAGCTGCTCTCCTGCCAAATCAGCCGTGTCAGGAAAGCCACGGGCAAACCCTGAGTTCGAGCCGACGATTCAATAAGACGGCAGACGGATGTTTCGACTGGCTCGGCCTTCCCTGGCCCTTCTCCTGCCAGCGCAGAGCTGCCGCACAAAAGGGCGACCAAGCCCAAGAGCGGAAAGGTCGAGCGCTTTAGCATTGACATATCTCAACATGTTTTCTGTTAGGGGAAAAGCAGGACCCGTAAAAAGTTTGCAATTTGAACAAGTAAGTCTGAGTACGTCAATGGAGTTGAACTACCTATATTGCCGTTAGCACATAAGGATGTACACACAGCCAAGTTGATGTTCTGCCAATAATTTGATTTTGTTGACCTTTTTAACTAGCGGCACAATCCGCCCGGAGAGGGAGCGCGAGGTCTGCCGCGCAGTTCTCGCCCAGCGGCAAAAGGCTTTTGTGGGGGCCGAGCCCCGCGCCCCGCGCCTCTGATCAAACAGGGCGCGTAGAAGGTCTCGGTGGACCCCATCGGCCGGGTGCGCCCCGCCAATGATTGACGGAGCCGCCCCACGTTCCGCAAGACGGTGGAGTCGCAACGCCGGGAACGCGCCTCTCGCTCGCTGCCAAGGAGCTTGTGGTCGAGCGGCCGGATCAACCGCGCAAGCCCTTGCCCATCGAGGATTGCTCGTCGTCGATGACCGGAGCGCCTCCTACGCACATGGTGTTCGTCGAGCTGCTCTCGGCGGGCAAAACCGTCATGGTGAGCGGCCCGGATCATCTGCCTGCATGGGCCAAAGGCCGCCGCCCGCGGTCGAGGTGCGGTTTTTGACGATCACCGGCCGGCAGTTTTCACGGATCCGGGTTTTTTGGGGAAAAAGAGGGCGAAGACCGAGCCTTCGCCCTCTCAGATGGAGCTTTTTTGATGCCCTCGGGCGCTATTTTTGCCGGTCTTTCAGTGCCTTGCGCCCGGGGCAATTGTAGCAAAACGAGAGACGGCCGCAATCCGCAGCGCCATCTCGTGACACTGCCGTTCACGATTAATTGTGGCAAGATGAGATACGGCCGCAATCCGCAGCTCCCGGCGGGCGCGATGATCATTGCATGGTGCCCATGGCGCTCGCGCTCGGCGGGGGCGGCGAACAGAACGCGCCGCTCGGGCCGGCGGTGATTGGCGGCCTTCTTGTTGCCACAGTCACGACCTTGGTTTTTCGTTCCAGCCGTTTCCACTGTGCTGCACCGCCGGAACCGGACGCCGCCGCCCGGGACTGCATTCCCGGCACCGCCGCCGGCATAGGCGTGAAGAGAGGGGCGGGCGGACAGGCCGATTGAGGATCGTGGGCGAAATTTGGCGGACCGGAATATCAACCGTGAAAAAATGTCTGAGCGCGCTGGGGCTCGGCGCATGGCTTGCCGGCTGCACCGTTGGACCGGACTACCATATGCCCGAGTTCCCTCTCCCCGCCTCGTTCCTTCCGCCAGTCGTCGAGGTCGTACAAAAGCAGAGCCGCGAAACTCCAAGCCTGCGAGCCGAATTCTTCGACTGGTGGCAAAGCCTGCATGATCCGGAGCTCGATTCCCTGGTCGCTCGGGCCATCGAATCCAATCTCGACCTCCAGATCGCCTTGACCCGGATTCAGCAAGCGGAGACTCAGGAGCTTGTGGTGCTGGGCGAGTCCCTTCCGGCCGCGGAAGCAACTGGCGGCGGCGGCGGCGGTACCGGAAACAACTTGACGGTTGGCCGCGTCTCGCAGCTCTTGCGGTCGGCGCAGTTTACAAGAGGCTACAGCCACCTCCAGATTGCGGGCGGTCTCGATGCCGCCTGGGAGATTGATGTCTTCGGCAAATTCCGGCGTATGCTCGAGGCAGCAACCTATGACACCGAAGCACTCGCCAGCGCACGCGATTGGATGCTCGTGACGGTTGCAGCAGATGTCGCCCGCGCCTATCTCGACATGCGGGCGTTTCAATACGAGCTTGCCGTCCTCCGCAAGAATATCGCCGTGGCCAAGGGCGGTTACGATTTCCAAAAGTCGCGTTTCCGGCAGGGAATAACCAACGAGCTCGACGTGACCTTGGCGCAACGCCATTTGGAGACCTTGCAATCGGGAGCCGCACCGGTCGAGGCCCAAATTGCCGCCAGCCGGCACGTCATCGCGGTTCTGCTTGGCCAGTTCCCGGAGGAACTCAGCAAGGAACTGGCAAGGCCAGGCAAACTTCCGGTGCTCCCGGCGCAAATCCCTCCGGGCCTCCCCATCGACCTGCTGCGCCGGCGCCCCGACATCCATGCGGCAGAGCGCCAGCTTGCCGCATCAACAGCCCGCATCGGCGTGGCAACCGCAGATCTCTTTCCGCGGTTGATCGTAAGCGGCGCGCTTGGCGGCGAAGGGGGGCCTGGCCGGCCGCCGTCGGCCGCGCAAATTCCCCTGACCTTCATCGGGGCGGCCGGCCCCTCGGTTTATTGGCCTTTGCTTGATTTCGGCAGGCTCGACGCCATCGCCGACATCGCCGAGCTGCAAGCCCATGAGCTGTTCGTGAATTATAAGCGGACGATCTTGACTGCGGTGCAGCAAGTCGATGACGGGGTTGCGATCTATGCCGCTGCGCAGCGGCGCTTAAGAGGTCTCGAGCGCGCGCTCGTCGCCGCCCGAAAGGCAACGAAGCTTGCGACCGAGCGCTACGACCGAGGCTTGACGGACTATCTCAATGTCCTTGACGCAGAGCGGGAGGAGTTCGATCTGGAAGAGCAATATGCGGGCACGCAGCAGACCGTGGCCGAGCAGCTTATCAATCTCTATAAGGCGCTTGGCGGCGGCTGGCAGCTTCACGAAGTGATACCGCCAATCAAAGAGCCGCAGCCGGCGATCATCGCAGCCGCCAGACGCGTGCTGGAGGAGGGGCAAGTTCGCCAGCCAGGAGGTCAGTGAATCGGATGACCCACAAATGCGGAGGTTGTGATTCCGCGCGCAAATTCTTATGTCACCGGCGCGGTGTTCATCATGTCGATCAGCGCGTTTTATATGCTGCGCCGCCGTCATGTACCCATCGCGCGGCGCTCGGAGCGCTCCTTGATTTCCATTGGACCTTGCTAAATGACATGCCGCACCTTGCCCGCCGGGGCCTGAATGGGATCGTTGAGGAATTGGGCTAACGAGAGGCCGTGTGCACCTGCCGGAGGCAGGGAGTTTTTCTCTCGACGGAGACATAGGCTGGCAGCCACCCGCCGGGCGGTGAGAGATCCAGCCGGTCCGGGCGCCTTGAGGCGCGCCCCGACAGCAGAAATATCTCGCCGCGATAGGCCCATACACGCACGTCAGTCCAAAGGCGCATCCCGCCCGCCTGCATACACGGTTTCGCTACCGTCTTTTGCGCTACATAACCCTGATTTGCGAGACGCTTGAGCCGCGCCCGTCCTCCTGCCGCACTGTCAAGGAGGCCGCGGCCGGCAAATCCATGAAGCGGCTTGAACACAAACTCGCGCTTTCTTTCGTCCAGCATGTCTATATTACCGGGGTGTACCCGATGCGTCTCCGGAACATGGGCGCTCAAAATTCCCGCTCTGCCGGCTTGATCGCCAATTCCTTATCCCAATGCGGAAGCGATAGCCATTCGAGCAGCCGCTTATCGCTGCGCGTGGCGTAGGTAAAAGGATTGGGGGCAACATAAACCCGGTCCAATTCGTAGGCTTGCCGCAGGGC
>JAFMSB010000125.1 GCA_017353815.1 Methylocapsa sp.
ATTTGATGCTGCCGGGAGTAGCGTCCGGCGAAGCCAGAATGCCGGGTACATTGCGCGGGTTTTGCGCGTTCGTGACCGCGGCGCGGGCAAAAATCCCAAGATTGGAATAGAATTTATTATCCGTCTCGACGGCGTCCTCAAGATAGAAGCCGTGGCCGATCGAGAGATAGCCGACGTTGCGCGCGAGCGCGAGGTCTTGCGTCCCGTGGACCGTGATCCACCTTGTCATCGATTCATTGATCGAGGAATCTTTCACAAAGGTGTCGGGCGGCGTATGCCGCGCCAAATGGAAATGGATGGGATAGTGGCCGAGCTTTCCTCCCTGGCCGAGCTGGCGGAACTCGACTCCCTGGACCTGGAACGACATAAACCCTTGCCGCGCGATTGTATGACCGCCGAAATAGTAGTTCGTGCGGGGGTCATTTATTGAACATCCCTTGCTCATATCTATTGTGCTTCGAGGGAAGCAATCGCCGGCCGTGTCGCCCTCGGAGACGATGCGAATGCTGCGGGTGAGAAGGCCGACGGCGGCCCGCGTCTCGGCGGCGGTCTTGGTGATGTTCAGGCGGGACGGAAGCCGGGTGAGGGAATATTGCTCCCCGTTGTGCGTCCATTGAACCCCCTTGGCAGGGCAGGTCATTGGCGCGGCCGTCAAATCTGCCGTAAAGGTTATCGTGCTTCCGCTAACGTCGCAGATTATTAGCTCTTCGGAATGATTGGGAAGATAATCCGTGGTTGTGACGACGATGTGGTCGCCCTTTTGCCAGTCAACCGGACTGGCGACTTTGAGGCTCATGGCCCCCGGCGGCGCAGAAAAATTCCCTAAAATTGTGCCGTCGAGCCTGACCCAGCTGGTGCCGGTAGATTTGGGTTGAAGCGACCCATAAGTCGCCCCCTTCTTGCCGCGTAGATTCACCGTCCCGCCAAAGGAAACGGCGAGCACCTTATAGCCGAAGTAGCCGGTATGATCGCCAACTTGGCCATTGTCGGTGGGTAAGGCCGAATACCGGTAAAAATAGTCGGGATTTGTTTGGCCCGGCAGGGAAACCTTGCTGCTTCCATTGCTGTCCCAGACGGAATTCGGGATGCCGCACTGGCCCAGGCGAGAAGGTTCTCCGTCGGGCAGGATGACGGGAGAGTGGCATATGATTCCTGTTCCTTTCACGCCCTGGTCGGCCCCGAAAAGATGGATAGTGAGCACTCCACCCTGGCTGCCGAACGGCGGCGCCCCACCATTGGGGGCGAGGAGACTGCCCATATTTTCGACCAGAATCGAGCGCGCCCAAAAGTCGATCTTCACCTTCGGTATCAGTTCGTCGAAGATGAGTTTCCCAAAGGTGCTAGTACCGGCGACAATGTTGACGTCGCGATAGTAAAAGGTGCCGTCTCCCACATGGCATTCGTCGCTGATTAAGAGATCTTGGGGGTCGGCCGGATTGCCTGGACCAAGTTGTCCACCCGCGCAGGTATCTGGCTGGGCCAGAGCCGGTGCGGCAAAAAGAATTGTCGCGACGAGCAGGGCCACGGCCCGCGCTAACTTTATCGCTTTCGCCTGTCTGGGGATGACAAATTTTGCGCCCCGTTGTCGCACCATGACTGCGTCTCCCTCCAAGCCGCGCTCGCACAAACTGAATTTTATTTCATTTAAACAATTATAATACGAACATATTATCTTCCGCAACAATCGCTTTTATGTCTATGTCAAGCCGAATTCCGGAATAATGCGATAAGACGGCACAACGGGGTTCCCGGCGCGCTGATTCTCATCTTATGCAGCCGCATTGAGGTGCAGCCCCATGCTGCATACTGCCGGCATGCCGGTTTCGCGCAGCAACCGTAACGTCTTCCCGCCAAAGCCGGACGCGGCAAGGCCGCAGGTGGACATTTACGGAGATCACTCGAACGCAACGCTGAACTGCCAATGTGGATCAGCGGACGGAGAAATAACTCCATGCGCTCGCGGCATAATCGGAAAAAGGTTCTGCGACCGTATAGACGCGCCAGGCATAGTCCGCTGGAGCTGCCGACAGCGTCGCGATTGTCGCAGACTGGTTCAAATAACGAGCGAATATGGGACGGCCGCCGGCCGTATCTGCCGCAAGAATCTGGACGTAGAAATCGACAGGCACAGATTGCGCCGGTGCGGCCCAAGATAACTCGATCGCAACAGCGTCACCGCCATTCTCTCGAGTAGTAACATGCGGCCCAGCCAGAATCGCAGGGGCTAAGGATGGTTTTGCAGCGCGGGGCGGCAGGACCGTGTGGCGGGCTCTCCGCAACGACGCGTCTTTGCGCGCCGCCGCGGAGAGGCCGTGAGCTGCTGCAGCAGCGTACCAGGCTTTCGCGACATCGATATTGCGCGGCACGCCTTCCCCCGCCTCGTAAAGCTGCGCCAAGTTATATTCTGCCCGGGCGTAGCCGTGCGCAGCCGCGCGCGCGTACCAGAGGGCGGCCTCAGCCAGATTGCGCTCTGTGCCGATGCCGCTATCACACATTATGGCAACATTGAATTCGGCGGGAACATATCCCTCCTCGGCGGCGCGGCGGTACCAGTTATATGCTGCTGCCGAGTCTTGGCCTATTCCCTCCCCGAGGTCATAAAGCAGACCGAGCCCAAAAGCCGCACGCGGATCACCACTCTCGGCGAGTGGCTGCCATATTCGCAGAGCATCCCTGAACCGGCCGTCGCCATAGGCAGCCTCGCCGGCATCGCGGTTATGGTCTTGTCCCTTTGGCTCGCGCGGTAACGCCTGCGCGCACGCAAGAAAAAATGTCAGCAGAAAAAAAAGCACGGTGAATGCCGCAAGCGAGCTCCTTGACGGCTTTGTGCTTGAGTGATGCCTCGGATGATGGCCAAGTAACCTCCACACGCCGGTTGCGCTACTCCGACTAATGCGGTGGCGTTGGCACGGCCGGATCGGTTTCATCCTTGGCGGTCACCTGAAACCAGGCGATGGGGATTTCGCGCGCCACAAGATCACGAAGCACATTATTCGCGCGCTGCCGGTGACAACCATCACAATCGGGGCGCCTGCCCGCTAGTGCCGGGAAGCCTGATCGAGCAGTGAATATCCTCCTGCCGGACCGTGGCGCTGCCGGGGTTGAAATAAAGCACGAGCGAGCCCGGAGCACTTGCAGCCGGGTTGGCGGCGGGGTCTGCCCCTGCGGCCGCGCTCAAAAGAAGCGCTGCCCCGTCTAGGATTGGTGTTGGGCGATTTATAGTTATCTCCCCGTTGCCCCAAACCTCCTTCATTAATATCTCCAAACCGTTTCACCGGCATGATCCAAATGGGTTGGCCAGGCGCGGCCGGTGCGGTACGAGGCCAAATCTCAGGCCTTTGGTGTGACCGCCGCGGCTCCCTTTTCGGGCCGCAAATTCATCTCTGCCGAAAGTTTAGCCCGTATTTGCGGCGCCTGATCATTTGCAGGCTGCCGCCGCAAAATCTGACCTGGCTAGGGGACCGCAATTTCGATCGTGCCAGGCTCGACGTCGCGCCGCGCCGGAAGCAACTCAGGCTCCGTTGCACCGAGTAGGGGCTTAAGCCGGCGGCTTATGCTGGCCGCCGCGACCCGGTCCGGACGAAAATAATAGCCAATCCTTGGCTTTGACCATTGAGAGTGGACGGCAACGACATTGGCAACCGTTACCCCTGCACCCGTGAGCAGCTGACGAACATCCTCGGCCCGCTGTACCCATCCCGCATCCCGGCGCGCCATGTCCAAAACGACTCGGGCCGGCGCGGCCGCCGGCAGTTGGCTGGCATTTGGCGTCGCGGGAGGCCCGGGAGGCTCATTTGCGTCCGATCCCGCCGTCGCCAGTCGCTCGGGCGGCCTTGCGCTGCCTTCCTGCAGTGCATCGTTCGAGGAGGCTGGCGCCGCAGCATCCTTACGCAGCTCCGAGCGCCTCTCCGCTGCTCCGGACTGATCCTTGGAAGCCTTCATTTGCGCGGCGGTGTTGGCACTGGAGGCGCCCGAAACGGCTTTTCGCCGCGGCGGGGGCGGCCGGTCCCCCGGATTTGAATGGGCGGTGGTCTCCGGCTTGGCAGTTCCGGACTCCCCGGCACTGAAATATTCGAGCCGCCGGGCTTCTTCGACCCTGCCGGCGGCCTTTGCGGCTTTCGCTCCTGCGGCAAACCGGTTTGGCATGTCGATCACCAGTTTGACTCCGTCGGGCGATGCTCCGGCCTTCAAGGTTGCAATGCGTGCCAATAATACGGAAACCTTATCACCCGAGCCTATCCCAAAGGATCCTTGTGCAACCGCATCAACCAGCTCGTCAATCAGCGTGTCGATCGCCTGATCCGTTTGCCGGGGGGTGAGCCCCGCTGGTGCGGGAGGGGGAGGAGCGGCGGGGACTCCAGATTTCTGCGTGACGCCGGATTTGAGCCATGTCGAAGGCGGAGGCGGCGAATCCCTCATTGCCAGGAAAATCACATAGCCGCTCGCGGCTACAATGCTCGTGGCGAGGCAGCCGAGGGCCGTGTAAAGTGCGAGCCGAGAGCGGCCACCGGCGCCGCTGCTAGGCTGCCGTTGAGCCGGCGCGGCGAGCGGTTGCCTTATTGATTGCGGCGGGGCGGCTCGCGCTCGCACGCCCGTTTGCAGGGGTTTTTCCGCCCGCCCCCATTGTAGATTTCGAAACGTCACGAATTCGGGGCGGCATATTCTGTTTCGAAAGATCGCATATTCCGGTTGAGCAAGCGTATCGAGCAAATCCGGACCGGCCGCAAGCACAGCCTGCAAGACTGGCGTCTCCGTTGCCAGCAATTCAGTCATTAGCGCGATATAAGAGAGGGACTCCTTTGGGAGGCTGTGTGCATCGTCAATAGCGAGGATCACCTTCTGCCCTGGTTTCGCCGAGAGCAACAATTGCGCCATCGCCTGGGGAGGGACGCCATGACTTCCTGCGATGCCGGCAGCCTTACCAATCATTTCTTGAAGCCCGGGCGGTTCCGGCAGTGGCGGCCCAATGTGCAGCACCCGCGCCGCCATGGCGGAACATGCCTCCAGGGCTGCTTCCGGCACCCGTACCGACGCCTGACCGCGGCGGCAAATCAGAATTGTCCGCTCTCCGGCACGTAAAGCGTCGCCGATGAATTGTGCTTCGCACTCGGCGCGCGAAGCGGCGATTGGGCTTAATGCTGGCGGTTGTTCGGCCGGGCCGCTCATGAGTTCCAATATAGTTTCAAAATATCAGACCGGCGCAAAAGCTAGGAAAGGCAACGAGCCGGCCCAGGAAATTTCCGGCCTTCTAGGGGGCCGGCACTCCGGCCCTCGAGACCATGTCTTGCCGCTCGGGGCGCGCCAGGGCCGCAAGCAGCGCCGCTCGCGGGCAGGCGGCTAGAATATTAATTTTGCAAGCGCCGCGCAAATTGCAGCCGCGCTATCCTTGCGCAAACGCGTGGCACTTAAGCTGCGTCGCGATTCCACACCTATGCCGCCTCATTATTTCTCGGCACGCTCGATATATCCTTCCGGGTTTGGCCCGATTTCTGCTCCCTATGATCGGCGCGTACGCTTGCCTCGAGCGCAGCGGCGACGGCGGAAATTCCTATTTCGCGGTAGAGTCTCGAAAGAAGATCGCGCGGCCGGCTCCCATCGGCGGCAGATTGGGCGCCTTTTTGTTCGCTCGTCATTGTCATAAACCCCTTACGTCATTGTCAATTGCAAGTGCCTTCCGGGCGGCTCGCCGGAGCCGGGCCGGCAACAGCTGCGTCGAAGTATAATGTAGGCGGGAAGTTAACGCGGTGTAACCCGGAATGGACATTTTTTTCAAACTTGATCGCAAATACTGTTACGCTGCAGTATTGAGCGGCAGTGTTCA
>JAFMSB010000126.1 GCA_017353815.1 Methylocapsa sp.
ACCAGATAATCCCGGCTATCCGGCCGGAAGATCTGGTAGGCATTGGGTTTCCGGCCGTGAAGGGCGTTCGGCGGACATGGCCAAAAGCGCGGATTATTATTTTCAGGATCATAGTCCGTCCGGCGAACTCGGACGCTTGGCTTTGCGCGGCGGCGTCATTTCAGTCGTAAGCGGGTACGGCACCGCAATCCTCCAGCTCCTTGCGACCATTGTCTTGGCGCGCCTCCTAACGCCAGAAGATTTCGGACTGGTCTCGATCATCGCCGTTCTGACGAGCTTTGCTCCGTTTTTAATCGACTTTGGGGTAGGGGATGCAACCACTCAAAGAAAGCGGATAACCCAGGATCAGGTTAGCACCCTCTTTTGGCTGAGCAGCGGGATTGGATTCTCGATCGCGTCGCTATTGGCGGTTTGCGGCCCGCTGATCGCATTGCTCTATCGCGATCCAAGGCTCGAATCCGTTGCGCTCTACTCCGCGGCCACTTTCGCTCTTTCGGGGATGGCCGGCCAGCATCTGGCGCTTCTCCGGCGAACCATGCAATTCACAGCCGTCGCCAAGGTGCAGTTCTTTGGCACTCTGGCAGGGGTCGTCCTTGGCATATTGGCCGCGGCTTGCGGTTTAGGCTATGGGGCGCTGGTGCTTCGCCAGATCGTGAACTCGGCCTGTGTGGCGGCCGGAGCGTGGCTGGCATGCGCGTGGAGGCCCAGCCGCCCCGCCGTAGACAGGGAAGTCAAGGCGATGGTGCGTTTTGGCATGAATGTGGTGGGCTTTTCGGTGGTCTATAGTTTGGGCAGGGCGGCAGATTGCATCGTGCTTGGCTTGTTTTATAGCGTAACCGTGGTCGGTTATTACCAAATCGCCTTCACGCTTTATGATTACTCGATATTCATGATGCTCGGGCAGCTGCATAATATTGGCAGCGCGGCCCTCAGCAGACGCCAATCCAACCATGCTGCCCTTAGCCAAAAATACGAGGCTGCATTATCCGCGCTGGCTTTCTTCGTCATGCCCGCCGCCGCGATTCTCTCTGTAACGCCCAGGACCTGGCCGTCCTAGTGCTTGGCGAAAAATGGCAGCCAGCAGGGGTGCTGCTGAGCATCATCGCATTGCGCGGCATCTTCCAGGTCGTCGAAGGCTCGCAGGGCTGGCTGCATCTTTCGCTTGGGAAACCGGACCGCTGGAAGAATTGGGGAGTCGTTACCGCGGTTGTGCAGGCAGCGGCGATTTTTGCGGGCCTTCCATTTGGCCCAAGGGGGGTGGCGGCAGCCACCGACGTTGCTGCGCGCTTATTGCCGCTCCTTCGATCGTTTATGCAGGCCGCTCGGCAGGCATCGGCATGAGATTGGTGATACAGGCAGTCGGCCGGCAGCTGGCCGGTGCGATTTGCGCCGTAGCGGCGGGGTGGATGCTCCAAGCGGGTTGGATGTTGCGAGGAATTGATCTGGACCAATTCTCCCGCCTGTTCCGGATAGTTTTAACTGCAAGTCTCTGCATCTCTGTCTACCTTGTTATCGTAGTGAGCCTGCTTGGTTTGACTGCGCCGATTGCGCTCGCGCTTCGATTCATGCGAGATCATGTACCGCCAGTGCCGCTCTTGCGGACCAAGCCCCGCCCGGGAGGGGAATAAGCTGCCGGGAAGGCAAAAGAGCTGGGCAGAGCAACGGCCTCGCGCCGCTGCAGCGCTGCGGGCGGTGACCGGAAGCGGGTTGCACGTTCTATAAAAATCCAAATAATCTTGGAGGATTCAAAGGCCCTCGCTATTGGCGCACCGCTCATGTACAAAGGCCGCTCGCCGATGGCGCTTTGGGCAATAAGCTGCGCCGTTTGAATCCGCGACTTCCTCGCACTAGATGGCGATGCGGCCGGAAAGCTCCTTGGGACAGCAAATAGCGGACGACTCGATTGGCGAGGAGATTTATTCGCTCGCCGCCGAGATTTATCCCATCTGCCGCAGCATCACGGGAAACGGCGTGCGCGAGACGCTTAGGCATCTCGCCCGCCATATCGGATTGAGCGTGCATGAAGTGCCGACGGGCACTCAGGTGTTCGACTGGACCATCCCGCGCGAGTGGAATATCCGTGATGCCTATATCAAGAACGAGCGCGGTGAGAAGATCGTGGATTTTGCCCGCTCAAACCTGCATGTCATGAGCTATAGCCTCCCGGTGTGCGCGCACATGCCGCTTGCGGAGCTCAAAGGGCACATTTTCACTCTGCCCGAACAGCCTGATCTCATCCCCTACCGGACGTCCTACTATTCCGAGAACTGGGGATTTTGCATGGCCCACCGGCAATTCCTTGACCTGGCCGACGCGACCTACGAAGCTGTCATCGACTCGAGCCTTAAGGAAGGCTTCCTCACTTATGGCGAATATCTGCATAGAGGCGAAGCTGGCAGCGAATTTCTCTTTTCTGCTCATATCTGCCATCCCTCGCTTGCCAATGACAACTGCTCGGGGCTTGCACTGCTGACCCATCTTGCCAAGCGGCTTTCCCGGCTAAAGACGCGCTACAGCTACCGCTTTCTGTTTGCTCCTGGAACGATCGGCGCCATCTGCTGGCTTGCCCGCAATGAGGACAAAATCGAGCGCATCAAGCATGGGCTAATCGTTTCGATGGCTGGGGATAGCGGCGGCCCAACCTACAAAAAAAGCCGGCGCGGCACTTCGCTGATCGACCGGGCATTTGCCCATGTTCTGCGCCATTCGGGGCTCGAACCGGCAATCCTCGATTTCTCGCCCTATGGCTATGACGAGCGGCAATTCTGCTCGCCCGCATTCAACCTGCCGGTCGGTCTCTTCCAGCGTAGCAAATTCGGCTCGATCCCCGAATATCATACTTCGGCGGACAATCTCGATTTCATCCGGCCAGAGTATCTCGCGCAATCCTATAGGCTGATTGTCTTGGCGCTCGAGGTGATCGAAGGCGATAAAGTGTACATAAACATCATGCCCAAGTGTGAGCCGCAGCTCGGAAAGCGCGGCCTTTACGATGCCATCGGAGGCCACAAGGATGTTGCGGCGGGAAACATGGCGCTGCTTTGGGTGCTCAATTTGTCGGACGGAAGCCATTCCTTGCTCGACATCGCGGAGCGCGCGGAACTCCCGTTTGGCGTGATCCGTCGCGCTACCGAGCTCTTGAGGCAAAGTGGCCTGCTGGCCCCCATTTCCGAGGCATGTTGACAGCAAGCGTTTTAGCTAATTGATTTGAAATGCTGCGGCGTAGCGAGTGTGCCAATCGGGCCTCCGCTGGTCAAGCGGCTCGAGCCCCCACCATCGCCAGGGCCAGTCGCCGCGGACAGACGAATCGCCATCGTGGATGTCCGCCATCAGTTCCGGCATCGGGCTCCAGCCGAGGTCAAGCGCCACCTTGGTTCGAACATCCAAATCAACACCCGATACAAAGATGTGGCCGCCAGGACGAACCAGCCGGGCGATGTTGCGGAGGCACCGGCCGGCATCCGCCGGGGGCATATGGCAGAGGAAGTTGCTCGCGACCACAATATCCTGCTGCCCAAGAGCGCCAACAAGCTCCGGGTCGGCAGCATCGCCCAATTTCCAGGTGACTCCTTCATTCAGCCACGATTTGACTTTTGCCTGATCTCCTTCCCAATCAAACATTTCCTGCTTTTCGTGCGACGTGAGATGCTCAAAGATTGGCCACGCGACGGCTGCGGATGCATCGGCGCCGTAAACGCCCTTTTCTGCGAAGCGCAGCACTTCCTTTGAGATATCGACGGCCTGCAGGGCGACTTTCAAGTCCGGCCGTGCCGACCGGATGATCCAGAGGATCGAGTAGACCTCGGCTCCGATACTGCAGGCCAGCACGGCAATCCTCAAACTGGCACCGTTGCCTTTCCGATCGCTTAGGCGCCGGATCAACTCGAGCATCGGCCGGTTCCGGAGAAAGGACGTGCCGACATACATTTCTCGCCTGGCGCGGCGGCAAACCAGAGTATGCAACCACGCGCCATAGGAACGGACAGGGCGCAAGTCGCGCACGCGAGAGGGAAGACGATACCATACCCTCTCATTCAGACGCAAGAAAAGGCGCGCAGGCAAGCCGGCCACTTTCGCCAAGCTTAGATGCGGAATGGTACTCTTTTCATTTTTGTCTTTACTATGCTTGACAGGGGCCCGGTCTACAACTGTATTAATTACTTTGTCTGTATTCATTACTTTATTCCCCATATCTTTGAAGTGCCACCGGGGCCGTTACGTTCATTTCTCCAAAAACCATGAAAGCGCGTCTTGCTTCAATTGTGAACCAGTTGACGGAAAGGCGCAATCCGCTTTCGAGTGATGTCCTGGCTTGCCACCCCAGGCGTTTGGAGCCAGGGGCAGGTAAGAGCAAAGTGGCCCGCTGGCTCCAGCCGCCGTGGCGTTTAATCTTAATAGGTTTATCTTAGTAAGATTTGGCCAGCGGCCGGACTTCAATATTAGTGACTTCGGCGGTGCGCGGCAGCTGGAGTGCGTTCAGTATAATTTGGGCAACATCTTCAGGTTGGAGCAGAAGCTCAGGCCGGTACGCCTGTCCTTCGTTTTCAAACAGTGCCTTCGTCCTCGGGGTAGCAGTGCGCCCAGGAAAAACGCTCAAAACACGTATCCCTTCGGCGTTGATTTCTTGACGCAGACCGTCGGCCACAGCCTTTAGCGCGTGTTGGGTAGAGGCAAAGGCACTAGCCTTTGCCCGTGCCTGCAGACCTTGAGATGAATTGACAAATACGATCTGACCCTTCTGGGATTTCAACAGCGGCAGCAACGCTTGAGTGAGCGCATAAGGCATGCGAAGATTCAGTCGATACAGCCGATCGAGCACGTCCACAGAGATCTTCTCAAAACTTCCTACGGTGTGCGCCCCAGCACAATGAACCAACGTATCGGCCGAGTTGAAATTTTGCTTAACGTACCGGGCGAGGTCTTCTACCGCATGATCGGCGCTAAGATCCGCCGGGAAAACCAATGTCCGGCGCGCGGCCGCGCGTGACGCCTGAGCTACCTGCTCCAGCCTTTTCTTGTCACGGCCGATAAGGCACAACGAACCACCGACTGAGGCAATCGCGAGTGCAATTGCTTTGCCAATTCCGGAGCTTGCTCCGGTTATGATCGCATTCAATTCGCGTGACATTGTCCCGCCGGGGGGAAGAGGTCAGGTTTTGGATTGCTGCCGCGAGCTTGGCTGAACTCATGGCTGAGCAACGGCCGCAAAACAAAGGCAAGTCAGCGACACCCTCAGTCATCGGTGGCCAATGTCTTGCCCGAAGACTGCGGGTAACCTACCCGCCCTGAGGGCGCGCATAGATGAGTTCGCCCCCGGCTGCTGTGCCGTCGTCGTGGAGTGCGATGATGTCTTCCGGCAGCCGGGACAAGTCGGTGCCGCGGAGAAAATCGCGCATCACGGTGCCCGTGCAAGCGGAGTCGATGTTTGGCGCACCCCGTTTTGCCGCAGCGTCGTCGAAATGCACCGTCCGGAAATCGATGCTAAACCGGGTCACGCCCGAGGAATTGGGGACGCTCGAGTGCATCTGGGCCGCGGAGAAGAGGACGATTCCGCCCACTGGGCAGATGAGCCGGACCTGCGGATCAAGCTCAAGCGGCTCTGTGGCGCGCGGCAACGGGCGTTGATCATCTTTGGTCAGCTTTGCCACTTGCGGGCCACGGTACAGCTTGTTCCAGGTATAATAGTTATATTGACTTGAGCTGTTCTCGACGGGGTCATGCCAATAACGCGGATGAAATGCCATGGCGTTTTCTGACTCAATTTCATAAACCGGCAGCCACCAATTGATTTGGCAGCTGGGAGCGG
>JAFMSB010000420.1 GCA_017353815.1 Methylocapsa sp.
CGAATCGATCCGGCGCTTGTTTCCGTCTTGGGGAGGCCGCCTTGGCGAAGACCATTTGGTTCCTATCGAAGCGTTGCGCCAAATTTCTGTGACGGCCATGACGCATGAGATCGAGATCAATGCCGACGCGGGCGGGCTCCCGAATACCTTCGTTCCGGGGCGGAACCTCTTGTTTCTTGCACTCGCCGCTGCCCTCGCCTACCGCCGCGGACTCAAACATATCATCGGCGGCATGTGCGAAACCGATTTTTCGGGCTATCCCGACTGCCGCGACGACACGATCAAGGCGATGCAGCTTGCCCTCAATCTCGGAATGGATAGCCGCTTTATTGTTGAAACGCCGCTCATGTGGCTCGATAAATTGCAAACCTGGCGCCTTGCCGAGACGCTTGGCGGCAAAGCGCTTGTCGATCTCATCCTTGAGGAAACCCATAGCTGCTATCTAGGTGAGCGCGGCAAACGGCATGAATGGGGCTATGGCTGCGGAGAATGCCCGGCGTGCAGGCTTCGCGCCGATGGCTGGCGCCGGTATGCTGCCTCGCTCAGTTGAGCGAAATGCGCAGATCCGGGGCGGTAAATTCAAGCGGCCTCCATCTTGCCTTTGCCCATGGCGGAAAGAATGGCCGCGCGCGCGAGTTTTGCCTCAGTCATCTCCTCGCGCGCTCCAGCCTTTTCGATTAGGCGCAGGGCAGCATCGGCGGCAAGAAGCGCTTCGTCGAGGGCTTGCGGCTGACGCAAGCGGTTCCACAGAGCAGACAGAGTATAGGCAAGATTGATGTGCGTCTTTGCTGCATCAAGCGGCGCTTCATCCTCCGGACAGGCATCCAAGGCCGCGCGATAGGCAGAGGCCGCCTCCCTCAGCTTCGCGGCGCTATTCTCGCGCTCGCCGATTGCGGCAAGGACACTGCCAAGGTTGTCGTTTGCCGCGGCCAAGGTCGTCCGGCAAAGTGTGCCGTCACGCAACACTTCTTGATAGGCCAGCGCGGCCTGATGAAGCCTCCGTGAGCCCTTCTCCATTTCGGCGAGCGCCTGAAGCGCATTCCCAAGATTGACTTGGGCAGATGCCCATTGGGCAGGGAAGAGCTCGCGATCGATCCAGCCTAAAGCATCTTGATAGGCATCGACGGCATCGATGAGGCGTTCAGCCTCATTTTCCTCAATTCCCAATATGGCCAGCGTATCGCCCAGAGATTTGCAGGTCTGCGCCCATCCACAGGTCTTTTCTTGACGGCGCATTTCGCTGAGCGCGGCGCGGTATGCCTCGGCTGCCGCGCGCAACGTTTCGTGCTTGCCCGTCTGCCCGCCAAGCGCCTTAAGGGCATTGCCCAGATCGCTTTGCGCCGTGGCCCATTCGGCAGGAGCCCGCCCGCGTGTCCATTCCTCAAGCGCCAAAAGATAGGCTTCGACCGCCTCCTTCAGCCGGTCTGGCTCGTTGCCTTGTGACCCCCAGCAAGAAGAGCGCGTGACCGAGGCAGTGCTTTGCGCTGGCCCAATCGGACGGTGATTGCTCGCGCGAGAGAAGCCCGAGTGCGCGATGACAAATATCCGCCGCAAGAAGCAGCCTCTCGCGGCTGCCGGATTCGCGCCCGTCCTCGCAGAGCTCGCGGGCCTGGGCGATAAGAAAGGGACAAGCTCCCTTGTCGCCAGATTCGAGAATGAGCGCAGCGCCATCTCCATAATTCGCGGCGGCGGCGCGAAAGCAAACCCGGAGATGCTCGATCATGGCTTCTTGGGCGTAGAGCTCGGCTTCTTCCCGGTAACGGTCGGCGGGCCCTGTCCATGCCGCCTCGCGGCCACGCCGCAGAGCCATTACCGCAGCGT
>JAFMSB010000127.1:0-5225 GCA_017353815.1 Methylocapsa sp.
GCTCTTTGCTCCAGACTCTTGGTCAGCCAATTGGCGCTTTGGCGGCAAGTCGAGATGAAGGCACGCTCGGCATCCGTTCCGGTTTTCCTTCCAACCCGGGCCGCATAGCAATCATTGACCAGCAACCGGGGAAGCACCACGGTGTTAAGCTCGACAAGCCAGGAGCCATCTGGCCCCGGCCGCGCGATTACGTCGGGAATGACCGGGGCTATGGGGCCGCCGCCAAAGGCGCGCCCGGGCTTGGGATCAAGCTTGCGGATTTCGCTGATCATTTCGAGAACGTCCTCTTCATCGGCGTTGCAAATCTTGCGCAATGAAGCGATGTCGCGTTTTGCCACGAGATCAAGGCGGCCAATGAGCGCCTCCATGGCCGGGTCCAGCCGGTCCCGCTCGCGCAATTGAATGGCAAGGCATTCGGCGAGATTGCGCGCTCCGACACCGGCCGGGTCAAACTCCTGGATGAGGTGAAGAATCCGCTCAGCCTCGAACATGGTCATGCCCAGCCTTGTGGCGATCTCGTCGAGCGAGCCGGTGAAATAGCCGTTCTCGTCAATCGAATCGATGAGCATATGGCCAGCCATCCGGCTCGGGAGGCCGGTAGTTTCGAGCGCCAGCTGGGCTAATAGATGGTCTTTGAGACTGGCGGGTGCCGCGATACAGGATTCAAGGCTGGCAGCATTGTTGCCATTCCCAGCCCGGCCTGCCGGACCGTCCCAAGTCGTCGCCGAAAGTCCCATATCGCCACCGCCCATGGAGCCGTTGAGCAAATGGCTTTCGTCGAAAACGCCCCGCTCCCGGCCATCGGCGCTTCCGCCAAGCTCGCCGCCAATAAGCTGGGAATCGGGTAGCCACACGTCCGCTTCCTCGCCGTAATCATCTCCGGGCGGCGGGGCCGGCCCCTCCTTTTCGCCCGCAACATGAGGGGGAGCCGGCAAGGGGCCATCTTCCACCCTTTCGAGCAAAGGATTCTTCTCGATTTCCTCCTCGATAAACGCCGCGAGCTCGAGATTGGAAAATTGCAGAAGCTTGATAGCCTGCACGAGCTGCGGCGTCATGACGAGCGATTGGCTTTGCCGCAACACAAGCTTGGGTGTGAGCGCCATATTTTCCAGCACCCTCAAAGCGCCGCTTTGGTGCCGCCGTAACGAGCGGCCCGATTCTTGCATGGTTGTTTAGCATGGATTGCGCGGGGGCGCCAGGAGCCGGATGGCCGCCGGCGAAAGAATCCGAGCACGTTAAAGTCTGAATTCCTCGCCGAGATAGAAGCGGCGGACGTTGGCATCTGCAACGATTTCACCGGGGCGTCCTTCGACCAGAACCCTGCCCGAATGGATGATATAGGCGCGGTCGATCAACCCCAGAGTTTCACGCACATTGTGGTCGGTAATGAGGACGCCAATGCCGCGGCGCTTCAGATATCGGACGAGCTGCTGAATATCGCCGACGGCGATCGGATCGATGCCGGCAAACGGCTCATCGAGCAGCATGAAGGACGGCCGGCCAGCCAAGGCGCGGGCGATCTCGCATCGCCGCCGCTCGCCTCCCGACAGAGCAACCGACGGCATCTTTCGCAGCTTCTTGATGTCGAACTCCTCGAGGAGCGCATCGAGCTGAGCCGCGCGCTTAGCCTTGTCCGGCTCCACGATCTCAAGCACCGCACGAATATTATCCTCGACATTTAGCCCGCGGAAAACGGAGGCCTCCTGAGGCAGATACCCGATTCCGAGACGCGCGCGCCGGTACATGGGCAGGCGCGTGATATCGTTCCCATCAATCCTGATAACTCCGGCGTCCGGCCGGATGAGGCCGGTGATCATATAAAACAGCGTCGTCTTTCCGGCGCCATTTGGCCCCAGAAGACCAACCACCTCACCCCGCCGCACGACCATGCTGACGTCCTCGATCACGCAGCGCGCCTTATAGGACTTCTGCAAATGCTGGATGGAAAGAACGCCGTTTTGCTGTTTCTGCGCCATCCGCGCGCCCGATGCCGGGCGCGGCGAAGGCTCGCTTGCCCCATCAGGGTTTGGAGGCCTTAACCAGCCTTCCCCCTCCTCCCGGACGAGGGCAGAACTCCCGTCAGCCATTGCCTCTCCGCCTCCTGTTTCGAAAGCGCGTTTCACAAGCGATCTGCCGGCAAGTTCCGCAAGCCTCGCGGCCCCGGAGATTGCACCGCAGCCAACCCGGCGCAAGCATTGCCTAGCGAGGGGCAAAGGCCTTAAGGGTCCGGCTGCTGACGCGAGCGGCCTGGGCCCCGGCGGCCTAGTCGGGGCTCGAAGTGGCGGCGGATCGCGCCGTGCGCGGTTCTTTGCTGTCTGCTCGCCCTTCCTCGGGCAGGAACAGGCTGCGCACACGCCCCCCTGTGACGATCGCCTGCTTGGTGGCGAGATCATAGATCAGCTTGTCCCCTTTTGTGACGTTGCCGCCCTGGCTCAGCGTCACATTGCCGATAAGATAGACCTTATTTTCGGAACGCTCGTAAATACCGCTGTCCCCCGTTCCAATTTGGTCCTTCGATACAATCGTAACCGGGCCGCCGGCCTCCATGCGGCGCACCTGGCTCGTAGAAGAAGGCGCTCCCGCGGAGCCCTTTGGGTTTTTGGAGGCGAGAAAAATTACCAGCTTGCCCGCCTGCAGCTTGCTCGCCCCTTGCGAGGCAATGACGTTTCCGGTGTAGACAAGCTTTTGCTCTTTATCGAAATAATCGAGCTTGGCGGCGTCGATATTGACCGGTTCCTTGCTGTTGCCTCCCGGCAGGATCGCCCCCGAATTAGGAGTCTCCGCAACGAGCGGCCTCAGCCCGCCGAACGCCGGTAGAAGGAAGGCAAATGCCGCCGCAAACGCCCTCGCCCTCACGGATCGATCTCCTCCGCGGGGCCGGGATCGCCAGACTCGCTTTCGTCGTTTTCGATGGTCGAGGTGACCGCGCCGCCAAAAGAAACCTTGTGGCCGTTATCGCTCACATCGAGCTGGTTTGCTTCCACCGCCCCCCCATCCAGGGCGACGCGGACAGGCTCTTCGGATACGAGACTTCCGGACTTGAAGTCGATGCGCGCGCTTTTCAGCCAGATATCGTAGCCGGTGCTGCTTTTAATGTGAATGTCTCCGTCCAAGGCGAGCTTGTCGTGCAGGCTGTCGTAGACGCCATGTGCCGCGCGAACCCATGTTGTCGAAGATTCCGCTGAGCCAAAGCGCGACTCGATGCCGGAAAGCTCGATGATATTTGGCGCCGCGACGTCCTGAATCCCCGAGCGGGCCTTGATCTCGAAAGGCCGCCCGTTCTTCTGTGTTCCCGAGACTTCCGGAGAATCGACGGTGACCTTCGTCCCCTCTAATCCCACGCGCTTGACCGAAAAATCGGCAGGCATATCCCACAACGGCTTAATGAGCGCCGCGGACAATATTGCGATGCCGACAAGGGCAGAGCTTCCGACCGCAGCGGCGCGCAGCAGCCGCACGCGCGCTGAATGGCGGCGCGCAGCCCCAAACCCGCCGCGCCAAGCCGCAGGCGTCACGTCAAGGGATGGCCCGGCCAGCGCCGGGGCACTACCCCGCGCCTCATTTGTTGGCCCCGGCCTTTGCCAACTCTTACTCAACGAAGCACGCACAGAACACCTCTTGACCGGCTTCCAAGAAGCTGAATTCAGCCATGCGAACGCTAAAAAGCCTGCAAAAATGTTAATAATCTGGCAACTAGCTTGGCTGGGGTTGCTAGCTTGGCTGGGGTAGATTGCCCGCGAGGGCAAAAAACGCCACCTCGGCACTATTAAACAAGCTGGGCAAAGTCATGGCGGGCCAACCTCAAGCCTTGCGGGTGTTCGCATGCTCGTCATGGGGGCGCTAATCATGGGCAAAAATATCGGTCTCCTGCCACCCCAAGAGATCGAGGCGCGCTCTTGCGGGGAGGAATTGGAAGCAGGCAGCGGCAATATCGGCACGGTTTTCGCGCGCAAGCAAGGCATCGAGGCGCTCACGCAGCGCGTGCAGGTGCAGGACATCGGAGGCCGCATAGGAAATCTGCGCCTCGGTCAGAGTTACCGCTCCCCAGTCGGTGAGTTGCTGCTGTTTCGATATTTCGGCACCAAGCAGTTCGCGGGTCAAATCCTTAAGGCCGTGCCGGTCCGTATAGGTGCGCACGAGTTTCGAGGCGATCTTGGTGCAATAGACGGGCGCGGCCATGACCCCAAAGGTATGGAAAAGGATCGCAAGATCGAATCGGGCATAGTGAAACAGCTTGGTGATGTTTGGATCGGCAAGAACGCGCTCGATATTCTTGGCCCGCCTCTGGCCCGGCGCAATTTGGACGATATCGGCGCTGCCCCTGCCATCAGAGAGTTGGACAACGCAGAGCCGGTCTCTCTGGGGAACAAGGCCCAAGGTTTCGGTGTCGATCGCGACGCTGCCGCCGAAAGCGGTGTCATCTGGCAAATCGCCTTTGTGAAAGCGGATCGTCATCGGCACCGTAATGCGCGGCAGGTGATTTGAGCAAAGCCACAGGAAGGCGCGGCGCGCCTAGCATTTGCGCTAAGATTATGCAAGCCCGGCCGGCTGCCGCCTAAGTCCCCTTGTCCTTCCAACCTGGCAGGTGCCGGTTGTGCCATGTCCGGCCAGCGGCGGACTGCCAATTGCTTGCGAATGAATAGACTTCTTAAAGCTTGCCGCGGCCGCGGCTAATCCCTCACCGGCAGCCATTGACAATAAGGGACCCGCGGGCCACGCAAGCAGAATGGCGGCTGAATTTGGCCCCATTGCTGCCTCCCCATATGATGCGCCACTGGGCCGCTACGCTCCGGTATGACAGCTGGGCCATTTCTGCGGCTCGACCGGTTTCTGACATGGCCCGGTTCCTCAAAACCCTCGTGCGGCACCCGCGATTTTGTCATGCAGCCAATTATTTCGGTAGCGAATTTGTCGAAAATCTACGCGTCCGGGCTCCAGGCTCTGAGCCTCATCAATCTCGACATTCGCCGCGGCGAGATATTCGCGCTCCTCGGCCCGAACGGTGCCGGCAAGACCACTCTTATCGGCATCATCTGCGGTCTCATCAACGCCACGGAAGGCCGGGTGACGGTCGACGGCCACGATATCGTCCGCGAATACCGCGCCGCGCGTTCGCTGATCGGCCTCGTGCCGCAGGAGCTAACAACCGACGCATTCGAGACGGTATGGGCCACGGTGAGCTTCAGCCGCGGCCTTTGGGGAAAGCCCCCCAATCCCCGCCTCGT
>JAFMSB010000127.1:5235-5711 GCA_017353815.1 Methylocapsa sp.
TGAAATCGCTATCCCTCCTGGAAAAAAAGGACAGTCAAATCCGTACCTTGTCCGGCGGCATGAAGCGGCGGGTTTTGATCGCCAAGGCGCTCGCCCACGAGCCACGGATTCTTTTCCTCGACGAGCCGACAGCCGGCGTGGATGTCGAGCTGCGCAAGGACATGTGGGAGTCGGTGCGGTCACTGCGTTCGGCAGGCGTCACCACCATCCTGACGACTCATTACATCGAAGAGGCCGAGCAAATGGCCGATAGGGTTGGCATCATCAATAAAGGCAAGATTATCCTCGTCGAAGCAACGGCGGAACTCATGCGCAAGCTCGGCCAGAAGAAATTGACGCTTCACCTTCGCGACCGGCTGGATGCCATACCGCCGGGCCTTGGCGCTCACAGTCTCACTCTTGGCGACGACAAATGCACCCTCATCTACACCTACGATACGCGAGGCGAGCGCACGGGAATTACCGCGCTCCTCGAC
>JAFMSB010000128.1 GCA_017353815.1 Methylocapsa sp.
ATGGATGGCCGTTTTCTTCTTCGCCTCCGCGGCCGCAGGCTCGGCCTATCTCACGGTGAGCGAAATCTTCCCGCTGGAGATTCGCGCGCTCGTCATCGCAATATTTTATGCTGCCGGGACCGCCATCGGCGGCGTCCTCAGCCCTTGGCTCTTCGGCTGGCTGATCGCGACGGGTCTGCGCTCCAGCATTTTTGGCGGCTATGCTCTGGGAGCCGCTTTGATGATTGGCGCTGCCTTCGCCGAATGGCGGTGGGGCGTTGCCGCCGAGCGCAGGCCGCTGGAAGACGTCTCACCGCCGCTAACTTCTGCCGAGCGCCAGGAACGGCCTGAAGATCCGCTCACCGGGTGACCGAATCGATAGTGAGCGGTTAGGCCGCAAGCGGCCGCGCCGGAGCGTCGAGGGCGCGCAGGAAACCGCCCATCCAATTGCGCGCGTCGTGCTCCCGGACTTTTGCGATCAAAGCAGCATGCCGTTCAATGCGCTCCTCGCGAGGCATCACGATTGCGCGTTGCATCGCTTGCGCAACATCATCGGCATCATAAGGATTGACGATCAGCGCCTCTTGCAAATATTCCGCGGCGCCTGCAAAGCGCGAGAGGACAAGGACACCCGGATTCGATTCATCTTGCGCGGCGACATATTCTTTGGCGACGAGATTCATGCCATCGCGCAGCGGCGTGACCAGTCCGATTTGGCTGCCCCGGAAAAGCGCAGCGAGAATATCGCGCGGGACATTACGATGCACGTAGCGCACGGGCGTCCAATCGAAATCGCCAAATTGGCCGTTGATCTCGCCCGAGAGCGCTTCGAGCTCATGGCGTATGTCGGCATATGCCTTGACTTCCTTCCGTGTCGGAGGCGCGATCTGCATCAAAGTGGCTGCCTTGCAATTTTGCGGATAGAGCTCAAGCAGGCGCCTGAATGAACGCAATCTGTCGGGCAGGCCTTTCGTATAATCGAGGCGGTCGACGCCAATGATGTTCACACGCGGCTCGCCGCGGCGGTGCAGCCATTGAATGCGCTTTTCCGCTTCCGGCCGTCTGGCCATTTCCGCAAACGACTCGACGTCGATGCCGACCGGAAAGACCGATACCGAAATCGTATTTCCGGCAACGCGCAGCAGGTCGTCACAGGCCATTTCGCCGCCCATTTGCTCGCAGGCAAAGCGGCAAAAATTTGCTTGGTCCGTCTTTGTCTGAAAGCCAATCAAATCATAGCGCGCGAAAGCGTTCATCAGCCATTCGTGATCGGGCATTGCAAGAAGAACATCGGGCGGAGGGAACGGAATATGGAGGAAAATGCCAATCCGGTTACGGACCCCGCGGTCCCGCAGACACGAAGCAAGCGGAATCACATGGTAATCATGTACCCAGACGACATCATCTGGAGAAAGAAGCGACGCGAGCGTCTCCGCAAAACGGTCGTTGACTCTCCGGTACGCCTCGCCGTTTTCTTGCGTAAAGCGTGCGAGATCCAAGCGGTAGTGGAGCACCGGCCATAGGGCGCCGTTGCAGTAGCCGAGATAATATTCCTGGTAATCTTCCTCGGTAATAGGCACGGTGACGAAGATGGCATTTTCAAGTCTACTGCAGGCGGCACCAATTTCTGACGCGTCTGGCACGGTTTCGCCGTTCCAGCCAAACCACATGCCGCCCCGCTCGCGCAGGCCATCAAGAACGCAGACCGCAAGTCCGCCGGCGGCCTGGCAGTCTGGGCCGGCGACGCGGTTTGATACGACAACGAGACGTCTCATATCGACTTCTCCCAGGAACGAGAGAGGCGCATCGCGCAATTGATGATCCCCACCATGGAGTAGGTTTGCGGGTAATTGCCCCATCCCTCGCCCGTTGCGTAATCAATGTCCTCGGACATAAGTCCGAGGTGGTTGCGGCAGGCAAGCAGTTGCTCAAACAGATCCCGCGCCTCCTCGGCGCGTCCCATGCGGGCAAGGACATCGACACGCCAGAAGGAACAAGTATTGAATGCGGTTTGCGGCAATCCGAAATCGTCGGGCGCTTCGTAACGTATGACGTGCGGGCCGCGCGCAAGGACTTTTTCGATCTTCTTCACAGTCGATATCATGCGGGGATCATGCGGGTCGAGGAATCCAACCTCAGCCATCGTCAGGATGCCGGCGTCGAGATGCTCGCCACCGAAAGAGTCGACGAACGCCTCGCGTTTGTCGGACCACGCCTGACCGAGGATGGTTTGCTTGATTTGATCCGCGCTTGCACGCCATTCGCGGGCGCGCTCGGGCTCGCCGATAGATTCGGCGATCAAAGCGAGCCGGTCGACCGCCGCCCAGCACATGACGGCCGATGCGGTATGCACGCGGGCGCGCGAGCGCAGTTCCCACATGCCCGCATCGGGTTTGTCATAGACGGCCAGAGCCTTGCGCCCCACCTCCTCAAGCCGCAGGTAATCCATCCGCGCCGGAGGCGACATTAACCGCTTGTCAAGAAAGGCCTGAGCCACCCCAAGCACCACATTGCCATAGCTGTCATGCTGATCGTGCAGATAAGCGTCGTTGCCGACGCGCACGGGTCCCATCCCGCGATAGCCGGACAGCGAGGGAACAGTCTTCTCTGCGAGATGAGATTCAAGCCCCACGCCGTAGACGGGCTGAATGTGGTTCTGCGTCGCTGATGATACCACGTTCATGAGCCAGCCGAAGTAATTTTCCATCTTGCGCACGGTCGCGAGGCGGTTGAGAGCACGGACGACAAAATAGGCATCCCGCACCCAGCAGTAACGATAGTCCCAGGTACGCTCAGAATTTGGCGCTTCTGGGATGCTCGTCGTCAAAGCGGCAACAATCGCCCCGGTCGGCTCATACGTGCATAATTTGAGTGTGATAGCGGCACGGATCACTTCTTCCTGCCATTCGAAAGGGATCGCGAGCCGGTGCGCCCATTGCCGCCAATATTCGCGCGTGCGTTCTTCAAAAGCGTGGGCCGTTTGCTCGATACCTTCGCTCAATGTTTCGTCGACGCCAAGTATGAGATCGGCCGGGCGGGCGAGATTGAACAAGGTACCTTCGCGCACATAATCGACCGGCGCGTTGGTGGTCAGCCGCAGCGTCGTATTCGGACCCACATAACGAATGTGATGCGAGCCGAAGGTAAGGATTGGCGCGGTCGCGCCGTAATCGAAGCGCGGCCGGAGCCGGATCCGGACGCGAGGGCTGCCTGAAACTGGAATAAGCCTCCGTATGAGGGTCTGGGGAAAAAATTCCCGGTCACGCCACCAAAAGAGCGGCACGAGATCTCTCACCAGGACGGATCCATGTTTACCGTGCAGCGTTGTCTCTAGGATCGCCGTATTGGTTTCGTAACGCTGCTCGCTTTGGACATGGTCTTCAATCTCGATAGCAAATACGCCCTCTCCCTCAGCCTCCTTAGGGGCGCCGAGCAGTGAATGAAAAACAGGATCTCCATCAAAGCGCGGGACGCAGCACCACACCACATTGGCATTGCGGTCGATGAGCGCTGCAAAGGAGCAATTGCCGATAACGCCAAGTTCGAGCCCCATCATCGGACAAGCTCCTGGCAAGCCTCACCCGCAACCCGGCATAGCCAATCGCGCAATTGGGCGGGACTCTCCGCCCGGAAACGCGCTTCGGTTTGCGAGGCACCCACCTTGATGGTAATTCCTCCAAGGGCATTGACGGCGGAAAAACCCGCCTCGTCCGTCAGGTCATCGCCGGCAAAAATCGGCGTGCGCCCGCGAAAGGGCGGCTCACGCAAAAACGCACTGATAACGTCGCCTTTATCGGCACCCTTCTGAGTGAGCTCGAAAACCATTTTGCCGCGGATCAGGCGAAGATCAGGATGCTTGCCCATGACAAGATGGACAGCATCGCGGCAATGTTGTTCAAGGTCGGGGCGCAGACGATAATGCACGGCCATGCCGCCCCGCTTCCTTTCGATAAAGACCCCCGGCTCCTTACCGAGGAGGTTCTCGAGGACGTCCACGAGCGGCACAAGATCCGATGTTTCCTTCGAATAGACCGTGCCCCGCGCATCGCGGCGTTGCAGGCCGTGAACGCCCGCAACAGGGACAACGAGCGGATAAAGCAGCCGGTCGATCACGCCGATTTCCCGGCCCGAAATCACGGCCAGCGCTTCGCCCGTGGAGCTAAGGAGTGCTTGGAGCAAATGCAGCGTCTGCGGCCCGACGCGAACCGCATCGGGATGATCGACCAGCTCGACAATAGTACCGTCGAGATCAAGAAAAATCGCGTGATCGGCAATCTCGCAGATGCCCGGCAACACTTGCAATTGCTCCTTCGCTTATACGCATATTTACTGAGCTTATTGCTTAGCAAAAATCTGAGCAAAAGTATGGTGCCGCTGGGGACAGGCTCAACGTCACCACCGCAAGCTCCATGGGAAGCAGAATCCGGTTATCAGGCACCCCGGGGGGCGAGGTATTGCAGCCGCTAGCTCATCGCAAACATGTTGAGATGATTTGCGCGCAGGATTCATAAGGCGCCATGATCCCTGGGTCTTCGACATCGTATTTTACTTCGGACACCCGGCCTGCATCAAATACAAATCTTACGGTGCAATTCTGTATACCGAGGACAACCCCGCTCGCTGTGTGGCGCGCAGCGGCCGAATATGCGGCGAACTCTTTGCCATCTTTGAGCGCGTCCCAATCTGGGGTTCCCGCGCAGGCAAAAATTTCGGTGCGGCTTTTTCCTGTCAGGACGGAGAGTGCATCGAGCGCCTTCTCGTTCTCAACGACGGCACAGCTTTGCGCCAGCAGGCAAAAACCGCCGAGAAGCAGACACTTCGCCGCCCTCAAGGAGGCCGATGAGGCAGCAGGAAGCGGGGGACTGTGCAGACCCCTCAAACTTGCTGGGCGTTCCGGCAGCATTCGCATCAGGCTCTGCAGGCTAAGCCGCTGTTGATAGATAAAGTAGACAACCAAAATCTGTTGTTGCTCGGGGGTGGGTGCTCCCCTTGACCGCGACGTGGAAATCGCCCGGAAGCAACTTCAGATCACCGATCACCAGATCGCCTTCGAGGATCAGACATTCCTCATGGCCCTCCTCATGGGGGTGCGAATCATAAATCGCGCCGGGTTGCGCACGCACAAGTATGGACCGCCGCTTGGCAATGGGATCCTCAAACAGTACTTTGAAGCTCACGCCCGGAGCCATTTCCTCCCAGACTCCACTGCCCGCTCGCAGAGTGAATGTACCCGTCAATCTTGGCTCCTCAACCGCAATTTTGCCGATGACGCGGCCAAATAGCTCAGGCGGCGGGGCTTCAGCCGGCGCGGCAAGATCGAGTGCCGCAAGTTTATCCTGCCAAAACCCGGCTCTCGCCTGGAACGCCGGATTGGCGCCGAACCTGGACTCGATCTGGTCGCGAGCCGCTCCGCGGACTGTTCCCAGCGCATAGGCGGCGGCAAGCCTTTCCGTCTCTTCGCTCATCGTTTTCCCATACAAATTCCAAGTTCGTGCATCGCGCGGTGCGCCCACGATTTCACGGTTCCAACAGGGGCTGCGAGCATTAGTGCGAGCTCTTCATAGCTCATCCCATGCAAATAGATCAAAGTAACGCATGTCCTGTATTTTTCGTTTAGCGTGGCGAGGCAACGCCGCAGATCGGCGGCAACGGCAGGGCCTTGCGAACCCCTTATCTCGGCTGCCGCCGCAAGCCCCGCATCATCGAGCGGGATCGA
>JAFMSB010000421.1 GCA_017353815.1 Methylocapsa sp.
GTTTACCATTCGATCACTGCTTCGCCGCGATGGATCGCCTCGGCCAAAGGAGTGAAGCCTGCTTCGGCGTGGAGCACGAGGGGCGGCGCGATCGCAAGCGGCGCGCGGCTGCCTTTTGTCGCCCGCAGGAGAATGCGCGAGGCCTTGCTGCCTTCCCTGGGATAGATAGGCAAAAGCGTGACGCCTCCCGCGCGGCCGGGGAGGCATTGGAGGATTTCGGGCAGGGCGCCGGCATGATGGATCATTAAAAATGATCCCCCTGGCGCAACCAGGGAAAGCGAAGCCTGGATCCAGTCATTGAGCGCAGATGCGCTGGGCATGGCATGGGCACGCCGCTTATCCGGATCAGGCGGAAGCCGCGCCCGGCTTGGGTCGAGGAATGGCGGGTTGGTGATCACGAGGGCGGCGCTCTCTTGCCTCAGGCCTGCTTCCCGCCGGCCGGCCGGTATCAAGAGATCGGTCTCAACCACGTAACACCGCTCGCAGAGGCCGTTTTGAACGATATTTTCGCGGGCAAGTTCCGCGCTGACCGGATCGATTTCAATCAGACCCACCCGCGCGCCGGGCCTCGTTACCGCAAGCGCCAATCCCGCGGCCCCGCTCCCCGCTCCGGCATCGAGGGCGATCCCGCAAAAGTGGGCCGGGGCCGCCGCCGCGAGCAGCACCGCATCGGTGCCGCTGCGATGGCCCGAAGCGGGCTGGCGGAGAAAGAAGCGGCCGCCAAGAAACGAATCGCCGCCGGACCGGGGCTGGCTTTGCGGGAGTTCAGCCATCGCGGAGCTCGTCCGCAAGCCCGGCATCTTCGAGCGCCCGGCGGGCTCGCAACGCGGCTTGCGGCATAACAAGCACCCGGCGCGGCAGGAAAGGCAGCGACCCCTCCAGCGCGCTCATATGCTGGTCGGCAATAATCACCCTTACTCCGGCTTCTGCGAGGATCATCTCGACCCGCGAAAGCAGCACAAGGTCGTTTGTGCGCAAGAGCTCGATCAACTGGCCAATTCCAACAGTCTCGCCACCGCGTCCGAGGCCGCGTCACCGCATACTTTTCGCACGCAGGATCCGGCACTTATCACCCGTGATTTTAACTTGCAGCGGCGGCACAAACCCAAAGGTTGCCCTCCGGGGGAGGTTGCGCAGCGCGAAGCCGCAGCCTAAAAAGGCCCGGCACTGCGGAGGTAAGAGCGTGGGCGTCGTCATCCCCATCGAAGAGCAAATGCATGAGCCCGGCATAGAGGGGCTCGTGGCATTGGTGGCGAAAGATATGGAAAGCGTCAACCAAACGATCCTATCGCGCGCTTCTTCCGATGTTTCGATGATACCTGAAGTTGCCAATCATTTGATTTCGTCCGGCGGCAAGCGCCTGCGCCCGATGTTGACGCTCGCATCCGCTGGTCTGTGCGGCTATAGGGGTAGAGGCCACATCAAGCTTGCGGCCGCAGTCGAATTTATGCACACGGCGACTTTGCTCCATGACGATGTCGTTGACGAAAGCGACATGCGCCGGGGAAAACTTGCGGCCCGGATGCTCTGGGGCAATCAATCAAGCGTTCTCGTCGGCGATTTTCTTCTTGGCCAAGCGTTCAAGATGATGGTCGAGGTTGGCTCTCTGCCCTGCCTCGAGACCCTGTCCGCGGCGGCCGTTGTTATCGCCGAGGGCGAGGTCATGCAGCTTTCCGCTGCCAAGGATACCGAAACCAGCGAGGACGACTATTTGGCCGTGATCCGCGCCAAGACGGCGGCGCTTTTCAGCGCCGCGTCCGAAGTCGGCGCCCTGCTCGGGCGCCAGCCGAGGGCGGAGGT
>JAFMSB010000129.1 GCA_017353815.1 Methylocapsa sp.
TGTTAGTTTACGATGCCTTTGTCGCGGACAAAAAGCCTCCCGGGCGGCAGCCGGCGGGACGCGAATGAGGAAGCCCGTTGGCCCTCTGCCTCCAAAAAGCCCCGAATGCAGGCAAAATGCGGATGAGCGAGAGGGCGCGGAAAGCGCGCCGATTTAGGGTCTTGATGGTATGGGTCACCAGCAGCGGTTCCGTTTTGCGTCTATCATGGCCGCTTCCTTTTGCTTCATTGGCCTTGCCGGGTCGAAGGCAAATGCTCAGGAGGCGGCAAGTTCGTTCAAAACGTTCCTCGGCTATTTCGGCGTGCGGCCCGATAGCGGCGAATCCATCGACTACCGCGCACGGCCCCCCGTTGTGGTACCGCCCCGTTTTGACCTGCCGCAGCCAAAGGAGGCGGCGTCCGATCCGTCCTGGCCGAGGGATCCCGATATTGCCTCGGAGCGCCGCGCGGCAGTCGACTCGCATACGCCAGTTGCGAAGTCGGCGGCAGATACTCAGCCGGGGCCCCAGACGGGTCGAGATGCACTGCCCTCGGACGGGCCGCGGGACGAATGCGAGGCAGGCTCGGGGACGGCGATGTGCGTGACCACGCCTTGGAAGATGCTGAAATCGGTAACGAATGTTTTTCATTCCGAACAGGCTCAGCCCGGGCCCGAGCCCGCACGCAAATATCTGGTCGAGCCGCCAGCTGGCTACCGGCAGCCGGTAAATGCGGCCAAGGCGGGGGCGGAATCCCAGAAGGACAAGACCGGGCCAGCGGAAGCCCGGGCCACGGCCCGCGCGCAGCATTCGAAAGCCTCAATCGAAAAGTGACGGCCTGGACGGAAGCCTCGCTTGCCTCGATGGTAAAAACCGTCTGGCTCCCGGCGAATAGTCTCTCGCCCTTGCGCATTCCCCGGCTATAGTGCAACAAAATTCTAGGCTGGGACGGGCGCCGGTAGAAATTCGCAGCTTTGCAGCTTTCATACGGGTCTTAATTCTATTCAGAGAGTGGCCGCTGTATGTCCATTGGTGAGCTAAAGCCGGCGCGGCAAAGCCTGCCTTCAAAATCCACTGCGCAAATGCAGGAGAGACACCAAGGCCCTGCCATTACCCAAGCCAAACTCGCGAATGGCCTCGATATAGTGATCATAGAGGATCATCGTTCGCCAATCGTCACGCACATGATCTGGTACAAGTGCGGTTCAGCCGACGATCCGCCCGGGAAATCGGGCGTAGCTCATTTCCTCGAACATTTAATGTTCAAGGGCACGCGTAATCATCCGCAAGGTAAGTTTTCTCGACTTATCGCAGGATTGGGCGGCCAGGAGAACGCGTTCACCTCGAATGATTACACCGCCTATTTTCAGCGCGTTGCCAAAGAGCATTTGGGCGTTTGCATGGAATATGAATCGGACCGGATGAAGAACCTCGTCTTGACCGACGAGGTGGTCGGCCCCGAGCGCGATGTTGTCCTTGAGGAGCGGCGGATGCGTACCGACTCCGACCCCGCGGAACAACTGAGCGAGGCGGTGCAAGCGGCGCTCTTTACCCAGCACCCCTATGGCCGGCCGATTATCGGCTATGCGCATGAGATCGAGACCTTGAATCTGGCCGATGCTTTTGCCTATTACAGCCGCTTTTATTCGCCCGGCAATGCGATCCTCGTCGTTGCCGGAGATGTCCAGCCAAAGGAAGTGATTGATGTTGCAGAGAGATTTTATGGTTCCATTCCCGCACAGGGAGGGCTCCCCAGCCGCTTTCGCCCGCGCGAGCCGGCGCCGCGTGCGCGGCGGCTTGTGACGCTTGCCGATGAAAAGGTTGAACAACCCCTGCACCAAGCCGTATTTTTAGTTCCGTCTTACTGCACGGCCGAGCCTGGCGGAGCCGAAGCATTGGAAGTGCTCGCATATTTGCTTGGCGGAGGTCACACAAGCCTTTTGTTCCGGACGCTGGTGATGGAGCGCAGAATCGCAGTCTCGGCGGGGGCGCATTACCAGGGAACAGCCGTCGATGATAGCCGCTTTTATGTCTACGCCGTGCCCTCGCCGGGGGTTCCCCTTGAGACACTGGATTGTGGTATTGCGGAGGCAGTTGCTAAGATCGCCTCGCAGGGCGTCGATGGAGCAGATTTGCAGCGGGCAAAAACACGCCTCGTTGCCGAGACGATTTATGCACGGGATAATCAGGCAGCTCTTGCTCGCTGGTATGGCGCATCGCTTGCTGCGGGGCTTACAGTCGATGATCTTTTTAATTGGCCAGCGCGCATCGAATCGGTCACGGCAGATGCCGTGCGCAAGGCAGCATTTTGGCTCGACGGGCGGCGAGGCGTGACCGGTTTTCTCCTGCCCGCTGAGCCGGGCTCCGCCCGAAAAGATGCCCCTTCGGCGGACGCCCTGACAAATTAAACCCGGGATTGTGGCTTAACAACGCTTGGCTCAAGGATGCAGACGGTGCTTGCTACTGCTGAAAGCACTTCACGCGCATCGATGGTTCAAAAAACCGTCTCCAGCGGCGGCATCGAATCATGGCTCGTTGAGGATTACACGGTCCCGCTCATAGCTCTCGAATTTGCATTCAAGGGCGGCGCGGCGCAAGATCCGCCTGGAAAGCCAGGGACCGCTATGCTGCTCGCCGGCCTGCTCGACGAGGGGGCTGGATCCTATGATGCGGAAGGCTTTCATCGCGCTCTCGATGAGAGCGCAATCGAAATTTCGTTTTCGGCGGATCGCGATATGCTCACCGGACGGATGCAGACCCTTTCGTGGAATGCAGACCGAGCTTTCACGCTGTTGCGGCTCGCTGTCACCGAAGCCCGGCTCGATGAGGAGCCGTTCGAGCGCGTGCGAGGCCAGATCGCTGCCAGCTTGAAACGCGAAATAAACGATCCCGACTTCGTCGCCGGGCGGCGGTTTCGGGCGCTGGCCTATCCGGGCCACCCCTATGGCCGGCCGGTGCGCGGCGAGCTTGCGAGTTTGCCGGGACTCACTCGCACTGGCCTCGTAGCCATGCGCTCCTCGATGTTTGCGCGGGATAATTTGAAAATTGCCGCGGTTGGTGCAATTGAGGCGGCAACGCTTGGCTGCCGTCTTGAAGATGTTTTTGGCTCGTTGCCGCAAAAGCCCGAGCTCGTCCCGGTTGCCGAGGCCGCCTTATCTGGGACGGGAACACGGCATGTCGAGGTCATCGACCTTCCCCAGTCGGCCATCCGGTTTGGCCGGGAAGGGCTTGCCCGTAAAGATCCAGATTTCATCGCTGCGACGGTCCTCAACCATATCCTGGGCGGAGGTATTTTTTCGGCCCGTCTGTTTCGGGAGGTGCGCGAGAAACGCGGGCGTGCCTATTCGATCTCTTCCCAGCTTGTGACCCATGATCACGCGGCACTATTCTTTGGCAGCACATCGACCAAGAACGAGCGCGCAGCCGATTCTTTGGCCATTATTGAAAATGAGATACTTGACCTTTCCGAGAATGGGCCGACAGAAGACGAACTTGATAACGCAAAGCAATATCTCATAGGCTCCTATCCCCTTCGATTTGACACTTCGACCCGAATTGCCTCGCAGCTTACTGCTTTGCAGATGGAGGGGTTCGGAATCGAGTATCTCGATGAGCGCAACCGGCTCATCGCTGCCGTGACGTTGGAGGATGCCCGGCGCGCTGCCGAGCGCCTCTTTGGCAATGGTAAACTTCTCATCGCGATCGCCGGCCGCCCCAAAGGGCTGTGAGATGAGCAAGTATTCTTTTGCTCTTTTCCGCCGCGCAATCGTGTTGATCCAGCGATTCAATTCGACATTGCGTGGACCAGCTGGATGATTGCAGGCGTCATAATGATCGCGAAGAGGACGGGAAGAAAGAACACAATCATCGGCACTGTGAGCTTTGGCGGCAGGGCAGCGGCTTTTTTTTCGGCGATTAACATGCGGTTGCTGCGGCTTTCTTGTGCAACGGTGCGCAACGCGGCGCCGAGAGGTGTGCCGTAACGCTCCGCTTGGATGAGAACGGCGGCGATCTGCTTTACCGAATCAAGACCTGTCCTAATCCCGAGATTTTCGAAGGCCAGCCGGCGGTCGGGAAGAAATGAAAGCTCAGCGGTCGCCAATGCGAGCTCTTCCGCAAGCGGCACAGACTGGATGCCAATTTCCTGCGCAACCTTGCGAAAAGCATGTTCGGCCGACATGCCGGATTCGACGCAAATGAGTAGCAAATCCAATGCATCGGGAAAGGCACGGCCTATTGACAGCTGCCGCTTGGTTATCGTGTTCTTGATATAAAGCTCCGGCGCCTTAAGCCCCAGATAGGCAGCCATGATCGTGATGGCCATTTTAAGCGCGAGACTGAGCTCGAACGGGGAAATCGCAAACAGATAAAAAATGCATATTCCAAAAGTCAGAGTCGGAGCAACGAGCCGGAAAAACAAGAACGCCACCTCTGCCTGGGGCCCGCGGAATCCGGCCATGGCCATCTGTGCTTTGGCTTGATCAGTACCCAGCCAACTCGATAGGCTGAAACGCTCGACGATTTGCTTCATATAGGCCTTTGGCTCTTGACGCAGGTTCCGTTTGCTTTTGTCGGCAATGAGGCGCTCTCGCTCGCGGGCCCGGATCCGCTCCCGTTCCGTTGCGACCGCTTTCATCCTTTTTCCGAGTGTGTCTGGCTCGATAAGCGGCATGACAACAGTTATAATTGTGGCCATGGTCGTGATCGCAACCAGAGCACCGAGCACGAATTGCCGGCTGGAAAGCTTGGCGTAAATGAAATCCAACATCGGGGAGAGCGGAAAGTTTCTTTGGGGGCCGACGGGATGAGGGCCGAATTCAGATATCGAAATTGATCATTTTCTTCATGACGAAAACTCCCAGCCCCATCCACACCGCGCATCCAGCCAGAACGAATTGCCCGACCTGTGTCGACCACAGAATTTCCACATATTTCGGGCTGGTGAGATAGACCATTCCAGCAACAAGGATTGGCAAGCAGCCAATAATCGCCGCAGATGACTTTGCTTCGCTCGAAATCGCTTTGACTTTCGCTTTCATTTTTTTCCGGTCGCGCAGCACAGAAGACAGATTGCTCAGAGTTTCAGCGAGATTTCCGCCTGATTTCTGCTGGATGCTTATGACGATGGAAAAAAAGCTTGCCTCAGCAATGGGGACCCGTTCGGCGATACGTTCCACTGCTTCAGCCGTAGAGAAACCTACCGCCTGGGCCTCCATGATTAATTTGAACTCGCTGCGGACGGGCTCTGCGGTTTCGGTCGCGGCGACGCGCAAACAGTCTCCTAGCGGCAACCCCGCCCTGACGCCCCGGACGAGAATGTCGATTGCACTCGGAAATTCATCGGCGAATCTTTTGAGCCGCCGCCTGCTCAAGAATTTGAGCAGCCAGGCGGGGGCGCCAAGTCCGCCCACCGCCGTGGCGGCGATTGCAGCAATCGGATGCGACCCTGCCAGCCAGAAAAGCGCGCCCAGCACCGCAGCAAAGCCCGCCGAGTAGGCAAGGTAATTGTTGCGGCTCCATGAAAGCCCTGCCTGCGCGATGCGTGCCTCAAGAGTCTGTTTTTTCTTTTTTGTCCGTTCATCCACGTCGGCGAGGCTCTCGGCGATTTTTTTGCGGCGGCCGGCGGCGTCGGCTTGCCGGGCGAGGCCCGGCATTGGCATCTTCGAAATCAATGCGGCCTGCCGCTTTTCGGCTTTGATCTCGCCTGAGAGAATG
>JAFMSB010000130.1 GCA_017353815.1 Methylocapsa sp.
CGCCGGAACCGAACGCGGACTGTTCCTTGGAGCGTCGAATGTCGCCATCCGGCCGGTTTATACTTTGGTTTTGGAGGCGGGCTACTTTATCACACCCAATATTGCCCTAGTGCTTGGCACAGCAGTTCCTCCCCTCTCGCATTTCAAAGCAACCGGTCTTGTTGCTGCGCCGGTTCTTGGCACCAATCTCCTCGGCAGCGCGCGCTACGGGGAAGTGGTCCTCTTCCTGCAATATCGCTTCACTCAGTTCGGCCCGTTTCAGCCTTATGTAGGGGCTGGGCCGGGTTACGCGCTCAATTTCGGCAACATCAGCGATGGCCTTCTAACAGGGTTTTACTGGGATCAAAATTTCGCCTTCATTCTTCAAGGGGGGGCCGATTACATGCTCACCCCCAATTGGGGAGTGTTTGTCGACGCAAAAAAAGTATTCTTTTCAACCGATTCGGGTGGATTTGCTCGCAGCAACCTCGGCGTCGTAGTGCCAGTTCGCGCTCAAGTGAGGGTCGATCCTTGGGTGGCGGATGTGGGGATCACATTCAAATATTAAGGCGGCGGCGCGCGGCCGTATTAGGCGGGCGTCTCACCGTTTCCTCCTGGCGCCTTTGAGCCGCAGCGGGAAACTCCAACCTTGGCCGGGCGGAGCACCCGGTCGCCGATGGCATAACCTTCCTCGACGACTTGGACCACGGTCCCGTTTGGCGCCCTGTCGTCCGCCACCTCAAAAAGGGCCTCGTGCAGATTGGGATCGAATTTCGAACCCAAAGGGTCGAGCTTCTTCACTCCGTATTTCGCAAGCCGGGAGAGAAAATCCCGCTCGGTGACCTCGATCCCCTCGGCAAACGCCTTCCAAGAGTACTCCGCCTTCTCGCGCAGCTCTTGCGGAATACTCGCAAGAGCACGGCGCAGATTGTCTGCAACGGCAACCATGTCGCGGGCAAATGAGGCCACGCCATAGGCCCTCGCGTCGGCTGTCTCCCGCTCGGAGCGGCGGCGCAGATTTTCTGTTTCGGCGAGGGCACGCAAAAGCTTGTCTTTCAGCTCGGCGGTTTCGCCGCGCAATTTATCCAACTCCGCCGCCGGCTCGCCTGCTTCGGCTTCCCCGGATGATAGAGGCGCTTCAGCCGAGCCAGCGGCCGGTCCCGCAACGCCTTCGCGGCTCTCCGGAATCGCTCCGCTTTCGCCATTTTGCGCTTTGTATTCGGCTCTCTTCGCGTCGTTCATGGTAGCTCGCCATCCCTGTTAGGCTATTGACGGATATCAGCCGTCCGGCGCTCAAAATCAAGTTTTGAGGACTTTCCAAAAGGCGGAGAGAAATGGCAAGAACTCCCGGCACCGCCCTTCCGCTTCGGCTTGCCGCCGAGCGGCCAAATCAATCCGCCCGTCTGGCTGCGGCGGATGCCTCTTTTGACGGTTCGAAAACTCTTATGACCGCCCTCCGTATCGCCTCCTGCTTATTCGGCGAAGTAATTTTTTCTCCCGTGAGATCGGTGACATAGAACACATCTGCCGCCTTTTCGCCAAATGTCGCAATGTGAGCGGAAGCAATATTGAGATTGAGATTGGATAAAAGCGACGTCAATTCATAGAGGAGGCCCGGCCGGTCAAGGCCGGTGACCTCAACCACGGTGAAACGGGCCGAAAGCGTATTATCGATCGCGGCTTCTGGCGGAACGCGGAAAACGTCGCGGCGCGGGGCAGATTGCGAAGATCGGGCCGCAACCAGCTGCTTTAAGCGGAGCTGGCCTCTCAACGCCCGCTCGATGGTAAGCACGATGTTGGCTGCCCGCCGCAATTCGTCCTCGTCGAAGGCGAATGCCCGCGAAATAAAAATCGTATCAACCGCCATGCCGTCTGCCGTCGTGAACACCTGCGCGTCGACGATGTTGGCGCCGCTTGCGGCGCAGGCTCCGGCAATGACGGATAAAAGCCGCGCATGGTCGGGTGCAATAACGGAAAGCTCGGTGACGTCACGATCCCGGTGGACCCGGACATCGGTAACCGGAACAGGCAGATCGACCTCGGTCATGTTCAAAAGTTTGGCGTGAAGGACCTTCTGATCGAGGGTGGCTTTGAGCCAATAGGCCCGGGGCAAGCGCTCGGCATAGGCATCGAAATCGATCATCGGCCAATGGGGAAGCGCGTGGCGCAATTCCTCGCGCGCTTCGGCTACGCGCTGATTGTAGCTGACCGTCGAGTGCCCGCCCGCAAGCAACACCTCCGTTTCAAAATAAAGCGTGCGCAGAAGCTGGTTCTTCCAGTTGTTCCAGACGCCGGGCCCGACCGCGCGAATATCGCAAATTGTGAGAATGAAGAGCATCTTCAGGCGCTCGAGGGTTTGGACGCGGCGGGCAAAGGCCGCGATTGTCGCCCTGTCGCCCAGATCGCGGCGCTGCGCCGTATCCGACATGATCAGATGATTCTCGACAAGCCAGGCCACCGTCTCCGTTTCGGACGCCGAAAGGCCGAGGCGCGGACAAAGCGAGCGGGCGACAGCGATACCCGCGTGGGAATGATCCTCGATCCGCCCCTTCGCGATGTCGTGGAGAAAAAGTGCCACATACAAAGCCCGCCGGTTGCTTATCGACGCCACAATATCGGTTGCTAGGGGAAGTTCGGCGCGAACCTTTTGCGATTCCAGTTCGGCGAGATTCCCGATCGAACGAAGGAGGTGCTCATCGACCGTATAATGATGGTACATATTGAATTGCATGAGGGCCACGATACGGCCGAAGTCGGGGACGAAGCGCCCGAGAACCCCGGCCTCATTCATGAGCCGCAATACGATCTCAGGCTCGTTGCGCGAAGTCAGAATGTCCAGAAACAACCGGTTCGCCTCGGCGTTGCCGCGCAAATTCGCGTCGGCCCTTTTGAGCGCCAAAGTAACCTGTCTCGTTGCATCGGGATGGATGGCGAGCCCGTTGCGGTCGGCAATCCAGAACAGCCGGATGAGGTTGACCGGGTCGCGGGCAAAAACGTCGGAATTGCGGTAAGTAACCCGGCCGTTTTCGAGCACAAAGCTGCGCGCCGCGATCGCCAGGCGTTTGCGCCTCTTCGGGGCAAAACGATCAAGCTGCGCCATCGGCTTTGCTTGCTTTTCCTCAAGCGCGGCACATAGGATGGCGGTCAAATCCCCGACCTGCTTGGCGACCAGAAAATAATGCTTCATGAAGCGTTCGACGTTGGCGAGGCCGCCCCGGGTTGAGTAGCCAAGCCGCTCGGCGATGCGGCGCTGGTGATCGAAACTTAGTATTTCTTCCGCTCTGCCCGTCAAAAAATGGAGATGGCAGCGCACTCGCCAGAGAAATTCTTCGCAGCGCCGGAAGAGCTTGTATTCGGAAGGGGAAAAGACGCCTGCGGCGGCAAGGTCCGCCGCGTCGTTCAGCCGGTAGACGTATTTCGCGATCCAGAACAAAGTGTTGAGATCACGCAGGCCGCCCTTTCCGTCCTTGACATTGGGCTCGACGAGATAGCGCGAACGGCCGGCATGCGCGATCCGGGCGTCGCGCTCGGTGAGCTTTGCGGCGACAAATTCCGGCGCGGTATCCCGAACGATCTCCTTGTCAAACCGGCTCTGCAAGCTCTCAAAGAGGGCCCGGTTGCCAAGGATGAGGCGCGCTTCGAGCATTGCCGTGCGGACTGTCATGTCCGCGCGCGCATCGATGATGCATTCCTCGACCGTCCGGGCCGAATGGCCAATCTTCTGCCCGAGATCCCACAGCACATAAAGGATTGTTTCGATGATGCGTTCGCCTTCCGCGCGAACGGGCGGCAAAAGAAACAACAGATCGATGTCGGATCCCGGCGCAAGGCTTGCGCGGCCGTAGCCGCCAACGGCCACGATCGCAATCGCCTCGCCGGAGTTTTGGAGGGGACGGACGCGGGTCGTTGCGTAGTAGGCAATTTCCCGGATAAGCTCGTCCTCGAGCTGAGCGAGCGTGCTGGTGCATGCGTATCCGCCGCCCTCGCGCTCAAAAGTCTGACGAATGAAAATGCGGCCACGGTCAAACGCCTCGCGGAAAAGCGCGAGCACCTCCGCCTTTGTTTCGCGTGCCGGCGCCGGAGCACCGCCCGCGTAAACCGCCGCTATTCTCGCCCGCAAGCCCGCGCGATCGAAATAAGCGCCGCGAGGTGCCGCGCTGCGCCCAGGCCTGGGCCGTACCGGTAATTCCAGCCCCTCCCGTGCGCTCATTTGTGCCTCTCGGATTGCGAGAGCATCGTCTGCCAGTCCGTCTGATCAAAGGCGGCCGGCACCGTCGAGGCCCGAGCCACCCGCGGGCGAAGGCGCGCTTTTGCTTCGATCGCATCCCAGATAGCTGCCGCAAGATCTGGGCCGCCAAGCTTATTGATGGTGCGGATTCCGGTCGGCGAAGTGACGTTGATTTCGGTGAGATGGCCGCCGATTACATCGATGCCCGCAAAAAGCAATCCGCGCCGCTTCAGTTCCGGGCCAACAATGGCACAAATCGCACGCTCGCGCTCGGTCAGACTTGCGGCGGCGGCCGCGCCGCCACGGGCCATATTCGCCCGGATGTCACCTTTGGCGGGCACACGGTTGAGCGCCGCCAATGGCTCGCCCTCGACAAGGATGATCCTCTTGTCGCCCTCCAAAATCTGCGGCAAATAGCGCTGGACGACCCATGGCTCGCGAAAGCTCGCCGCAAACAGGTCGAAAAGCGAGCCGAAATTCGGGTCCTCGCGCGAGATCTTGAACACCGCCGCGCCGCCATGCCCGTGCAGAGGCTTCATCACGGCCTCGCCGTGCTCGTCGAGAAAAGCTTCGATGGCACGCCTGCTGCGCGTGATCAGCGTCGGCGGCATGAGCTGCGGGAAATTCATCACAAAGAGTTTTTCGGGCGCGTTGCGAACGCTTGCCGGATCGTTGACGATCAACACCCCGGGCCGGAGATGCTCGAGAAGATGCGTTGAGGTGATATAGGCGATATCGAACGGCGGATCCTGGCGCAGCAAGACCACATCGAGAAGGGAAAGATCGAGCAGGCTTGTCTCGCCCAAGGTGTAATGGTCGCCTGGAATATCCCGAACCTCGAGAGGCGCGGCCTCGGCCAGAACCCGCCCGCCGCGCATGGATAGCCTGTCGGGGGTATAGTAATTGAGCCGGTGGCCCCGGGCGCGCGCTTCAAGCAGCAGCGCAAAGGTGGAGTCGCCCGCGATGTTAATTTTCTCAATCGGATCCATCTGAACGGCCACGTTCAGGGCCATCGAAATTGCTCCAGAAAAGGTTATGGACGCCCCGCAAGGTGGACAAGGAGACAAAGAAATCGCTTGCAACCGTTCCAGCCGCGCCATCGCTTAAGGCTGAACAGACGAGTTCTGGTGGGGGAGGTAGGACTCGAACCTACGAAGGCTTAGCCAGCGGATTTACAGTCCGCCCCCTTTGCCGCTCGGGACACTCCCCCTTTAGCGCGCGTGAGCGCAGGCGCTTATGGGGACCGGGCTTTCCTCTGTCAACGAAAATTCCGCGGTGATCTGCCTGCTAAGCGCGATTGCGCCCTTGCGCGGCCGCCGCCGCCATGAAAGGAACGAAATGGCATTTTTCAAGGTCCGGACCGGCATTTGGCGCGCAGCAAATCGAAAGGCCCCGGCGCAAGGACCAGCTCGCCCGCCCGGCGGGGAGGGCGGGGCGGTGAGCCTCCCGGCGGGCCCCGGCACGCGAAACCGGTGCAGGGGGCG
>JAFMSB010000131.1 GCA_017353815.1 Methylocapsa sp.
AATGTCCGCATTGGCAAGCATATAACGAAACCCGCCGGGCTAAACGGGAACTATCTGCTTTCGATCCCCTCCCATGAGGTCAAGAACAAAGTCGATCTGGAATTCCCCTTCGACGCCGAGAGTACCAAGCTGATCGACCTCTATATTCACGAGTTTCGCCCGCATCTCGCCGGCATCAATAACGACCGACTCTTTTCAGGCATCCGGGGGACCGCCCGTGCGGTCACGAGCTTTGGTGTCCGGATCGCAAAGACCGTCAGGGACCACATTGGCCTCCGGGTGACCAGCCATCAATTCCGGCACGCGACGGCCGCAATCCTCTTGCGCAACGACCCCGGCAATTACGAACTGGTGCGCCGCGTTCTCGGCCACAAAAGCCTCAAGACCACGCGGGATTTCTACATCGGCCTCGAGACCCTTGAGGCCAACCGTCACTATGGAGAGATTCTCCGTGGCGAGATCAGGCGCCAAGCCCATTCAGCGGAGCATCCGGGATGCTAAGATCGCTCCCTCTCGGTGAGTGGCCAAATTCGGACCGCGAGGCTTGGGAGGCGGCCTGCCGCCCTGCCCTGCGCCTGAAAAGAGGTGGCTCCGCCGCTCATTTCGCGCCCCAAACCCGCCACGATCTGCAAAAGCGCTATGGATATTTTCTTACTTTTTTGAAAGAGAGCGGCCGCTTCGATCCAATCACAACTTGCGCCTCGCTCCTGATCCCGGACAACATCGACGCGCTCATCCGACGTATGCGCCACGAATGGTCGGCGATCACTCTCATGATGACCGTCCTGAAACTCAAGCAAATCGGGCGTCATTTGGCGCCAGCGGCAAATCTCAAATGGCTCTCCCGGGTCGCCGGCGACCTTAATGCTGAAGGGGGTCCTGTCAGGCGGCCGCCCGTTGTTGATGCGTCCGAGCTCGTCGTCGCCGGGCTAACTCTCGTCGAGGAATATAGCGCCCCTGAGGCGCCGATGGATCTGACCAGGGCCCTCGCTATCCGCAACGGCCTGATGATCGCCCTCCTCGCTTCTTGTCCGATCCGGGCCAAGAATTTGACGGGGCTCACGCTCGGCCAATCCTTGCATATTTCCCAGTCCTCTTGGTGGATCGATTTGCCGGGCAGCGAGACCAAGAACGGCCGCCCCGACATGCGCATGCTACCGGACTTTCTCATGCGCGCTCTGGAGCTTTACTTACGGCAGGCGAGACCCTTTCTCATGCGACAGGCCGGCCGCCAAGTCGCGAGCTCCGACACTTTTGCTGATGGTAGTTCAAAGATCACAGGTTTCGTATCTGCCTTGAACGGTTGGCCGGAGCGGGACGACGGCACTATCGGGCTCGCTGAGCTCTCAGGCCCGGTTTGGATTTCTCGTTACGGCCGCCCGATGCCTTATTCCAGCATTGCCAATGCGATTGTATCGGTCACAAAAGCAACGATCGGCACCGCGATTTCGCCGCATGGCTTTCGCTATGCCGCCGCCACAACGGCCGCATGGAAGGCAGGCAGCATGCCGCATCTCGCCTCAGGCATCTTGCAACACCAGGACCGGCGCATCACCGAGGCCAGCTACATCCGCGCGACATCCTTCGAGGCCGCGCAACACCTCGGAACGATTTTGAGGCGAAGTTAGCTATCGGCCGCATTCCAATCGCTCTTGCAGATCAGGTCAATCGCAAGAGGACCTGACGACTTGGCATTCGACGTAATCGAGCCGCTTGCGGCTGCCAGTTTTGATGCTGGATCTCGGCAACACCGTCGTCATCCCCAACTGCTGAGATCCGCTGCGACGCCATCGGGATCCGGAAGGCCGTGAGGCCCGCTGGAGCCCACCAAAAACGCCGCGCGCGTGTCGCGTCCGGTGCCGCGCAGCGGGTGTAATGAGCGAACCGGCTCAACTTTCGGCTCCGAACGATGTTTTGTCCTTCTCCGCCGTAGCCGACAGAGAAGCAACGAGCATTTTGGTTGGGCAGTCTCTATGCTCACCGCAGGCCGACATCGTGGCGACATGGTGGCGACAATCTTGACTTGAGGCGTCCACATCCATTTTGTGGAAGGCACAATTACATGATATTTCATTTGGTTATGTGGCGCGCCCGGAGAGATTCGAACTCCCGGCCCCTAGATTCGAAGTCTAGTGCTCTATCCGGCTGAGCTACGGGCGCATCTGGATGCGATCCCCTTGCCTGTAACGCCAAAGCGCGGCAAAAGCCAGTTCCAGGGCCGGTGCAGCTGCGCAGGTCAGGAATTGCCGGTTGGCATAGGACAATCCTGCCAATAGCCTCTTCCTGTCATCTGCTCGGTTGCGGCTGGCGGGAACCCATCTTGATCTAATTGCCCCAAGCCTTACGTGCCATATCCGATATCGCCGCGCGATGCTGGACGCGATTATGCCGCGGTAATGCGCGGCAGCCGCGCATCGGGACTCTGCCTTTGACCAAAGAGCCAGCCGAATCGAGTTCCCGCAAGTTCGACTCGTCCGTCGTCGAGATGGCGGTGCATGCTGGGTTTATCGGCTTGCTCGCCTATTGGACTTTCCTGCTCATCAGCCCGTTCCTGCCGATCATTGTCTGGAGCGTCGTGCTGACCGTCGCGCTTTACCCCGCATACGAAATGCTGGCAGCCGCGCTGGGAGGCCGGCGCAAAACGGCAGCTGCCCTGATCACAATTATTGGTCTGCTCGTTGTCATCGGCCCCGTCGCTTGGCTCGGAGTCGGTCTCGTCGACGCCTTGAGGGCCCTTATTGTGCGGCTCGAAACCGGGAAACTGGTCGCCCCCCCTTCGCCGGCCATCAAGGATTTACCGCTCGTCGGCAAGCAGCTTTATGATTATTGGATGCTCGCTGCGACGAATGCAACTGACGCGCTGTCGCGCTTGTTGCCCGAGCTGCAGCCCGCCGGGCAATATTTGCTGAACACGGTCGGCAACGCCGGCATGTGGATGCTAACCTTCCTTATCTCGGTGATCATCGCTGGCTTTTTATTTGCGCCGGGGCCCCGGCTCGTCGCCGCAACAAAGAAGCTTGCGCTGAGAGTCGACTCCGCCCGGGGCGAGGAATTTGTTGCGATTGCAGGCGCCACCATTCGTGCCATATCGCGCGGCGTCATCGGAATCTCGCTGTTGCAGTCGGTTGTGGGCTCGATCGGAATGGCATTCGCCGGGGTGCCTGCCGCGAATCTCCTCGCGCTTGCCATCCTGGTCTTTGGCATCATCCAGGTAGGGTCTCTGATTGTGGTTGCTCCGCTCCTTGTCTGGGGCTGGCTGACGATGCCGACGCCGACCGCTGTCATACTCACGGTCTTCATGGCCGCGGTCCTGGTTATGGAAAGTATCCTAAAACCATTTGTCATGGCGCGGGGATTGACGACCCCTGCTCTTGTGACTTTGATTGGAGTGTTGGGCGGTGTCCTCGCCTATGGACTTACAGGGCTGTTCGTTGGCCCGGTCATTCTCGCCGTTGGTTGGGACCTCGCCAATGCCTGGATTCACGACACGGTGCCAGCTGATACGGCCGAGGAACGCGCTGTTCATAGCCCGGAAAAAAGTTCGCCGGACCTGCCCGGCGGTGCTCGCCCAATCAATGCCATTGGGCGAAAGCGAAACGGTGTTCCTTGAGGCAAAGATCTGCTGGAGGTCCTTGATTCATCGTCCATCGCGGGGCAAGGCCGGGAGAGGCGAAACAGGTAGACGCAAGGGACTTAAAATCCCTCGGCTTCGGCCATACGGGTTCGACTCCCGTCGTCCGCACTCAGTCTGGGCGGCCGCTGAGCCCGGCAGCCGCAAATTGGACGGTCCTCGTGCGTGGCAGGCCCTCCGCAGGGGAGGGTGGCATTGCCCGCTTCAAGCAGCGCCCGGCACCGGTCCCTGCGCGACACCCGCCGCGCTGTCTCGCAGCATGGCGGCGCCCTGATAACGGCATGCCGGAGTTCGTGCCGTCCCGCCGGAATGGTTATTCGCCGCGTGGCATCTGGTAGCCCGGCCTTCGAGTGATTTTCGCCGGAACGCGGCATTCGGCGCGGTTTGCCTCCGGAAAAGCCGACGCGGCCATGCCTAAGAATGCCAGCAAGCCTGCCGCCGTCAGAAGTATGTCCATGAGCCGCAGGTACTCCACGAATGCGACGACATCCATGGCTGTTTCCTTTCTCAACAACGGGCTTCTCACAAAATCGAAGCTCTCAAACCCGGGGAACGCCCCGAGGTTTCGTTGTCCGTTGCCAGTAGACGCTTATATGCCTTCAACCTTTCGTTAGGCTGGAGAAAGAAAGCCCGCTTCTTGCCGGAAGAGAAAAACGAAATTTTAGGCCCGGCACCGGGGCCGGAGTCCTGCTCCAGGCGGAAAGCAGGCAATCTGGTTTCAAGATCGAGATGCAATTGTGTTGCAATCGGCTGCGTCTCCGGCGCGATGACCGGACGCAACCTCGCTTCCAGGTACACGCAAATTTGACGGCCACAGCCAGCCGTTTCCGCCCCAGGCTTAGGCCAAACCTGGATCCAGAATGAAACCTGCTTGAACGGAAATCGTTATGGCGGCTCGGGGATTAAAAAAGGAGGATGCAATGGGCAGTCTTCTTTATTGGGCCGTGCTGTTTCTGATCATTGCCATAATCGCCGCCATATTTGGCTTTGGCGGTGTGGCGGGCACGGCCATCGCGGGCGCCAAGATCCTGTTTTGGGTAGCGATCGCGCTCTTCATAATTTCCGTGGTCGCGAGCCTTTTGGGGCGCGGCCGGATCTAGCGGCGCTTTCGAAGATCCGGCGGCACAGGAGAGGCCGCCGGCTTTCGCCCGGCTTGCACCGCTCCGTGTTGGGGCGAAGGGGCCGCCGCGCCTTGCAGGTAGAGCAAGTCTTGCGCAGCCCGCCGCAGCAGGCGGGCTCTGCGGCCGCTGAGGCCGCTGAGGCCAGGGTGCGTGAGCAGTGATGGGGATATCGCCCAAAGATGAGCTCGCGCAACTCGCCGAAGAAGCTGCCCGCTGCGTGCGCTGCCCGCTGTACCGCGATGCGACCCAGGTCGTTTTTGGCGAGGGCCCGGCCGGTGCAAAGATCATGATGATCGGGGAACAGCCAGGAGACCAAGAAGACCGCGCGGGCAGGCCGTTTGTTGGCGCGGCCGGGCGGGTGCTCGACCAGGCGCTGAACGAAGCGGGCTTGCAGCGCAGCGCGATCTACATCACGAACGCGGTCAAACATTTCAAGCATGAGGTGCGGGGAAAGCGCCGCCTTCATAAGCATCCAAACCGCTATGAAATTGGGCAATGCCGCTGGTGGCTTGAAAGGGAGTTTGCAGCGATCGATCCGGTTTTTATTGTTGCTCTTGGCGCCATAGCTGCGAGCGTGCTTATGGGACGGCCAATCACTTTGGCAAATGCGCGTGGCCGCCTGTTGCGCTGGAGGGATGGCCGCGCCGGTTTTGCTACGATCCATCCCTCAGCCGTGCTCCGCATGCCCGATGATTTATCACGCGCCAGGGCATTTGAAAGTCTTTCCAAGGATCTGCGCAGGGCTCTTTCGCTTGCAAAAAGTCTCACTTCCGGAAGCGGCTAACTAGGAAAGGGATATTTGCCAGGGCTATCCGCCTGTTCGTTCTCTCTGCCATTCCGGGCCGTGCCGGCATTTTTTTGATAAGTTAAATAGTTCCAAGCTGCCCTTCTTAAGAAGACAGCACTTCGAGTTAAG
>JAFMSB010000132.1 GCA_017353815.1 Methylocapsa sp.
GCGTGCGCCGAAAATTGCCTAGCTGTAGCTAGACTGCGCACCGTGGGCTCTCTGGCGCCCATCCCCTGTTTAGGGGACGCGGAGATGGATGGCTGAGGCTATGCTCGGTTTCGCTTGAGCCATTTTCGGCAATTTAATTTGGGGGAAACAATGAAAAAACATCTCGCAACGGGGTTAGGTGCCTTTGCCGCCGCGGCTCTCCTGCTCTCGCCGCCTGCCGCTCGAGCCGCGCTTGAGCCGGCCGCCAATGCCACGCTGCAAGAACGGGGAAGCAGCGGGCCCAGCGCGGCAGCGCAATCTGTCCGAGAGGCTCTGACGCGCCACCGGGCACCTGCGCCTTCGTCCAGCAAGCTCGCCAGGAGCGATCCCCCGTCAATGCCGCTCGACGAGTGCAAGACTCAGTTGGCGAAAACGCAAGGAGAAATTGAAGCTGCAAAGAAGGCGGAGCAACTCTGCCAGGCAAAACTTACCGAACGGGCAACTCCCGCCGCCGAAACGGAAACGTCCGCTGCCGCTGGCGTAAGCGCCGCTCTCTTGCCGTTCGCTTCAGCATCGACGATGCCGATTACCGGCGTGCTCCGGCTGTTGCTTTTAAGCGGGCTCATGGGGATGCTGGGCCAGGGCGCGCGGACCATAGTCGGCCTTAAGAAATTATCGGATCTCTCGAACACGGCGCCTAGCCAAGCCGATGAATTTACCGCGGCGCGAATCTTCATCGGTCTGATGATCGGCTTTATCGCCGGTGTCATTGGCGGGCTGACGCCCAAGGTGTGGGATGCGCATGCAATCAGCGGCGACATCCTCTTCTATCTTGCCAGCATCGGTTATATCGGCGTCGATGTGATCGAAGGATTCGCGCAGACACTTGCTGGCGGCAGGAAGCCGTCGGCCGCGCCCGGCGAGGCCGAAGGCGGCGAAGAAGAGGGTGGTGATGAAGGGAAGAAACCGCCGCCGGATCATCGCAAAGAGCCTTCCGGACCTCAGGGCCCCGCACACCCCGGACAGAAACCCGTGGAAGTCTTTAGCCGTAAGGCGCCCGCGATCATGGCAAATTTGAAAGATGACTTCGCTCTCAAAGACCATCACGCTGCGGCTATCCTTGGGAATCTCGGCGCGGAATGCAACGGATTCACGCAGTTGCAGGAAGTCTGGCCGCTTGTCGCGGGCAGCCGCGGTGGTTACGGATGGGCGCAATGGACTGGACCCAGGCGCAAACAATTCGAAGCCTTCTGCGAGGAGCGCGAGCTACCCAAGAATTCCGATCAGGCCAACTATGGCTTCCTGAAAGAGGAATTGCAGGGAAGCCATAAGCGCGCGCTTGAAGAATTGAAGGCCGAGCAAACCCTGGCCGGGGCGGTCGAGGCTTTCATGGAGTCCTACGAGGGGCCTGCAGTCCCCAACCCCGGTCCGCGAACCCGGTGGGCGCAGAGGGCTCTTGACGCATATCATGCCGCCGCCGCTTATGCGGCCAGTGCGTGATCACGAAAACGGCGCGGCCGGACGGCAATCGCTGTTCGGCCGCTGTCCGCCAAAGCCCGGCGATCCCGTGCTCGCGACGTTCGCGGTTTGCTGGAACAATTCGATGCCAAGCATGAAATGGTCCGTAATCTTGCGCTCTAGAATCGAGCCGTGAACCAATAGTTCTTGTTGCCGGGCCCGGGATCGATCCAGTAGCCGCCGCCCCCGTAGGTGACCAGTCACCAAAGTCCTTCTGGATCCGCACGGGCATGAGGGCATTAGTCCTGCCCGTGCTAAGCCCGCGCGCGGGATCGCCCGTCGACACCTCCAATTTTGGATGGCAATCGACGGGACCAAGCTCGCCTTGTCCTGCCCAATGAAGTGGTATTTTATGCCAAGTTCGGTGTCGGCCAGCCCCCACTGAAACGAAGAGCCATTCGGCTTGGCAATCGCCGCTCCCGGCTGGATATGCAGTTGCACATTAGGAAAACCGCCATAATTGCGGTCGCACGAAGGCGCGACAGCGGTTAGCTCACCTGATGCGCTGGGCCCCAGAGTGAAAAGACGAATCTCATACTGCTTATGTTCGGTCGGCTCGGGGTCGTCAGTGATAAACGGCGGGTCAGCCAATGCAGGCAGCGATAAAAGGGCGAGCGCGGCAAGACCAATACCGGCGCGGGCTACCTTCCTCTTCTTTTGGATAGGGATTTGATCCGGGACCCGGCAAACACGACGCCGTCCGCAAACGCAGATTTGAAACTGGCCGCCCCCAGGCCCTTTTGTCATGCCATCCCGCTCGATGGCCCGGCGGCAGGGGCGCAAACGAAGGCGGCCGAATTCTTGCGTCGACTGAAGTCGCGCCGCCGTTCAGCCGCCCGGCTTGAGCATCGTCAAAGCCGCCTGAACGGGGGCGGAGCTTTGGGCGGCCGGCGAATTTGCGGCAGTGATCGCTTTGTAATCGCCATCGCTGTCCTTGACTTGCGAAGTGTGACTGGTGCGGACCTTATAGTCGCCATCAGCGGCTCTCAACGGAACCGTGGATGCGATGGAACTGGCATTGTTAACCCCGCCCGGCGGGGATGATAGTGCGGTAATGGACATTGAATACTCCAAGTTTTGCAAACGCTCGTCGCGCGCGTTGCGTGACGGCAGCTGCACGCTGCGCTGCTAAAATTCAGGGGCGGATTTTGCCAGCCATTACCCGGCAAGTTGCTTTGGCATCGCTTTTGCCGGCAAGAAGGCAGTCAGAAACTCCATCCCTTGCCAAAGCATAGGGCATAGTTCTTAAGGCAACGTAGCCTGGATGGCGGCAGCCACAGCTTTACAACTCGAGGTGCGACCGGGGGGCCACGAATTCGTGAATTTCAACCCTGGCACATTCGTGCCATCGCCGGGGGTCTAAGGAGGCTAGCTATGACACACCTGAAGATGAGCGCGACGGGCGAGCGCGGACTCCCGTTCGGAGCATTGAGTCTCGCCTTGCTCCTTACCTATCCTGCCTTGGCGTACAAAGGCGAGAGGCTCGCCGGCTATGCGAAGATTAGCATCGCCGAGGCCCGCGCCATTGCTCTGAAGGCGCATCCCGGCAAGATCACGGACGAAGAGCTGGAGCGTGAAGCCGGAGGAACCGGCCTGCGGTATTCCTTCGACATCAAAAGTGGAAGCTCGACCTACGAGGTTGGCGTCGATGCCAAAACGGGGCGCGTATTGGAGAACGGCGAAGAGAGTAAACATCCTGACTAACGAATCGATCGAATTGAATGAAAATAGATTCGGGCTCCGTTCCTCGAACGGGGCTGTTCCGCCTTCCAAACGATAAGGATTCCGGCATGACGAAGCTACCGGCCGGCGCGCTGAGCAAAGTCCCTGAAGTCACGCTCGGCTTTTGGATCATCAAGGTGCTCGCGACGACACTGGGAGAAACCGGCGGCGATTCCGTAACGATGTCCATGGGTTTGGGTTATGCCATCGGCAGCTTCATCTTTATCGGAATTTTCGCCGCCGCCGTCGCCGCCCAAATTCTGGCGAAGGCGTTTCATCCATTCCTTTACTGGGCCACGATCGTCGCGACGACGACCTTGGGGACAACGATGGCAGATTTTGCCGATCGTTCGCTCGGCATCGGCTATTCCGGCGGCTCATCAATTCTGTTGGCGGGGGTGATTGCCTCCCTGGCCGTATGGCACTGGTCCGAAGGCTCGATTTCGGTCACGACCGTCGCGACGCCCCGGGTCGAGATGTTTTATTGGGTCACGATTCTATTTTCGCAGACGCTCGGCACGGCGCTGGGCGACTGGATGGCCGATACGAACGGCCTCGGCTACGAGTCCGGGGCGGCCGTTTTCGCGGCAGGCCTGGCGGTTGTCGCCGCCGCATATTTATACACGCAGATTTCGCGCACCTTGCTGTTTTGGGCGGCGTTCGTTCTGACGCGGCCGCTCGGTGCAACGCTCGGCGATCTGCTGGACAAGCCGCATTCTCACGGCGGGCTGGAAATCAGCCGCTACGTTGCTTCAGCCATTCTCGCGGCGATAATTGTTGCTCTCGTCCTCATCCTGCCGCAGCGAGCGGGGGTGCATCCGGGCGCTCGCGAGCAAAGATCGTAAAGCAGCCATTGTCTGCACGTGCTTAATCTAAATCCCGATGCCCTCGCGGCGTTGCATTGCCCTGTGATGCCGCGGCCAGCCGTCTCTAACCGCTCGGGACGGCTTGCGGGATTGCAAAAGCACCTTCACACATAAAGCTTGGCGCCCTTTTGCAAAAATTCCGCGCTTTTTTCGGCCATGCCCTTCTCGCGCTCGGCGATTGCCGCGGCCTCCCCGCGCAGATCCTGGGTGATCTTCATCGAGCAAAACTGCGGCCCGCACATCGAGCAAAAATGCGCGCTCTTATGCGCTTCCTTGGGCAAAGTCTCGTCATGGAATGCCCGCGCGGTCTCGGGATCAAGGCCGAGATTAAACTGATCCTGCCAGCGGAAATCGAAGCGCGCGCGCGAGATCGCATCGTCGCGCAACTGAGCCGCCGGATGCCCTTTGGCGAGATCGGCCGCATGGGCCGCAATGCGATAGGTAATCACTCCCGTCTTCACATCGTCGCGGTCCGGCAAGCCAAGGTGCTCCTTGGGAGTCACATAGCAGAGCATGGCGCAGCCATACCAGCCGATCATCGCGGCGCCGATGCCTGAGGTGATGTGGTCATATCCCGGTGCGATGTCCGTGGTGAGCGGCCCGAGCGTATAGAAAGGCGCTTCGCCGCACTCTTCGAGCTGCTTTTCCATATTGACCTTGATCTTATGCATCGGAATGTGGCCCGGGCCTTCGATCATGACCTGGCAGCCCTTCTCCCATGCAATCTTGGTCAGCTCGCCAAGCGTTTCGAGCTCGGCGAATTGCGCCCGGTCATTGGCATCGGCGATCGAGCCGGGCCGCAATCCATCGCCGAGCGAGAAAGAGACATCGTAAGCGCGCATGATGTCGCAGATCTCGTCAAAGCGCTCGTAGAGAAAACTTTCCTTATGATGGGCAAGGCACCAGCGCGCCATGATCGAGCCTCCGCGCGAGACGATGCCGGTCACCCGCTTGGCGGTGAGCGGAACGTAAGGCAAGCGCACACCGGCATGGATGGTAAAATAATCGACGCCCTGCTCGGCCTGCTCGATAAGCGTGTCGCGGAAAATTTCCCATGTGAGTTTGACCGGATCGCCATCTACTTTCTCGAGTGCTTGATAGATCGGCACGGTGCCGATCGGCACCGGAGAATTGCGCAGGATCCAGTCGCGGATGTTGTGAATGTTGCGGCCGGTCGACAGATCCATCACCGTATCGGCGCCCCAGCGGATCGCCCAGACCATTTTTTCGACTTCTTCGGCGGCCGAAGACGTTACCGCCGAATTGCCGATATTGGCATTGACCTTGACCAGAAAATTGCGGCCGATGATCATCGGCTCGAGCTCGGGATGATTGATGTTGGCAGGGATAATTGCCCGGCCGCGCGCAATCTCCTCGCGAACAAATTCCGGCGTGATGAAAGGCGGGATGGAAGCGCCAAAACTCTCGCCATCTGCAAGCCGTGCTCCAGCTCCTTCCGCCATTTCCTCGCGGCAAAGATTTTCGCGCGCCGCGACAAAAATCATTTCTTCGGTGATAAGCCCAGCGCGGGCGAATTCGTACTGCGTGACGGGAGCATCTGGCCTGCCTTTGCGGGGCGCC
>JAFMSB010000133.1 GCA_017353815.1 Methylocapsa sp.
AGCCGGGCGAAGCGCCCAATCTTGATGCGCGCGCAAGGGGCTGTCCCAGTTTCACCTGATCTCCCTCGGCAATGAGCACCTCGGTTATAGTCGCCGTCCCGTCGAGGACAATGATGGCCTCTTGCCTTGGCACGAAGATCCCGGTGACTTTAATGGAGTCGGAGAAGCATTCCTTGCTTGCCCGGACCACCTTGACTACGGCGGCGGCTGGCAAATCTGGCTGGGCGGAAAACGCACATTGCGGGCCCGCAGCCAGCAAAAGAATGGCGGGCAAGCAACCTGCTGCCAGCCCGGCCATGATCAGAACGGACGATTTCATCGCCATTCCACGGGCAGCCCCGCTCCTTCACGCCATAACCCGCGCGATCTCCGCGCTTATGTTTTTGGCAGCGGTTCCTCACAGCCACCGCGAGCTCGATCGCCCCCAACGGGCCTTTTGCCGATTGGCGCGTGAAATCTCACCGGGTGGCCAAACGGGTTCCCATGTTGATTACCCGAACGCGGCGGTTTTCGGCGGCATAAGGATCGCCCGGATTCTTGAGCTGGCTTTTACCGTAGCCAACGGCAATGAGATTTGCGCGCGGGATATCGTATCTTGTCACGAGGTAGCGCCGCACCGCGTCCGCCCGCCGTTCCGATAACCTCTGATTGGACAAGTCTTTGCCTTTCCCATCGGTGTGGCCCTCGATGATAAAGGTGCTGCCCTTGAGATCGGGGCTGGCGAGCGCCTCGCCGAGGTGAGCTGCGACAGGCGCCGCAGACCGCCCGATTTTTGCCGAGCCGAAATCGAAGTTAATTTCGAAATCGATCGCCGGCCTGCCCGGCGTAAACTTCCCAAGACCCTCGCGCTCGCCCAAGGTAATGGAACGTGTCGGCCTGTTCCTGAGCGTGTCGATAAACTGCGCCTCCTGATTGGATCCCGGGGCAGATAAGCTTGGCGGGCCCAAATCGAGACTACGTGTCCTTTCCTGGCCCGGCGCCATATCCTGCTTGGGCTTCAGGGCTTCGATGATCTGCTGCACGGAGGGGCCCTCCTCGGCGCGTGCGGGCCCGCCGGAGTTTGCCAACGCCAATCCCAGGGCCAATGGCGAATAGGCAAGGACACGGAAGAATTTGGAAAAAGCAACTGTCATCGTAGTTCTCCTAATTAAGCAAATCGAGCTGGCACCTAGCGGAGCCCGCCCCTTTCGAACTCCGCCGTAACCGACGGATCGATAGCTTTTGCCGCTGCGATGTCCCTTCGGCTTCCGGTGGGGTCACCCCTCAGCTTCCTTGCCAAACCGCGCCCATAAAACGACGATGCTTGCCGTTTGAGCCGCAACGCCGCGTTGTAATCGGCAATGGCATTTTTTGGCTCCCCGATCTTCAGCTCGACGAAGCCGCGGCTATCCAAGGCGTCGGCATAATCGGGCCGCAGCTCGAGAGCCTCATCGCAGTCTTTCAGCGCGGCCAATGAATCGCCGAGCATGGCACGCGCCCAGCAACGGTTGTTGAATGCTTCGGCATACTGGGGGTGGAGCCGGAGCGCCTCATCAAAATCCTTTACCGAAGTGGCAAAGTCGCCGGTTTTGGCATAAAGCTGGCCGCGGCGGTAAAAGGCGGCGGCGTCATCCGGATGGTTGCCGAGGTAGGTATCGAGGTTCTTGATGTCGTCGAGATCCTTGCCCTGAGGGCCAAACTTTGGCGCGGGCGTCACCGGCGGCGGGGGCGGACCGGTGCTCACATCCGGCCCCGGTCCGGCCGGTGCAACATGCTCCCGCGATTCCTTGATCGCCGCCTGCTCCCAGTCCGTCAAATCGCCTTGCGTCTTTGGTTGCTCCGCATTGGCCGGCTTGTTCACGCTTGCATTCGGAACGAAATCGAAATCCTCGTTAAGCGAGGAAGTATTGAACGGATTTTGTTCGCCCCGGCTCGCGCGCAATACGCCCATCCGCGTGCGGCTGAAAACTTCATCGGCAGACACGCCAGGCGCTCGCATCTCGCTGAGGAGCTCGCTGACAAACAGGCTCTTCTCCTCAGCCGAGTCGCGCACCAAGCTGCCGGGCCCGGCGGAATACAAGACAAGCGTTCCGATCGGCGGGTTCGCGGGCAGGGCGAGCCCCAAAGACGCGACCCGGAAATTGGTCTCGTAGCGATTGCGCCTTGAGGCATCCATAATGATGATTTTGACCCCCGCGCCCCTGTCTTTCATTTCTTGCAGGACTCTGTCCACACCGATACCATCGTGGCGCACATCGTCTTCCTTATAGATCTGTGCGTCGACAGGTATCATGTAACTTTGCCTGTTCGACTGAATCCCGAAACCGCTATAAAAAATGAGCGCGACTGCTCCCGGCTTTATCCTTTCATAAAGCCGGGCAAAGGCCTGCTGCATTCCCTCTTTGTTGAGATTTGTTTTGACGTCGACATCGAAGCCATCGTGCCGGAGCTCATCTGCGAAAGCATGGGCGTTCCCGACCGGCTGCACCAGCGGAGGATCGGCATTGGGATAGCTTGCATTGCCGATCACCAGCGCCACCCGCGGCGCTCCGCCGCCCTGTTGTCCGTCAGCCGCGCGCGCGCCATGGATAACGATAAACATCAAAACGAAAACAATTAGTATCAGCCGTGAAATCATGTCGCAGGTGGACGGCCAAAATTTCCTTGAAGTTAAGATAACATAGTTTGGAAATCTTCTCCAGCCAAAGTCAAGCGCCTTAAGCATCCCAAATATGGCTTTTGCCGCAGCGCATGGTTTGCGGGCAATAGCAGGAGCGCCGCCCGTCAAAATGGTGTCCGGCTCCGGATCGCAGCGGCAAGCGTCCCCTCGTCAAGATAATCGAGCTCGCCGCCGACCGGCACGCCGAGCGCAAGGCGCGTGATCGTGACGTTGAGATCCCCCAATTGATTCGCGATGTAATGCGCTGTCGCCTGACCATCGACTGTCGCGTTGAGGGCAAGCACCAGCTCTTTCACTCCGCCGGCCGCGACGCGGCGCGCAAGAGATGCGAGATTGAGATCCTTCGGGCCAATGCCATCGAGCGGCGAAAGCGTTCCGCCAAGCACATGATAGCGCGTGGCAATGGCACCGCTGCGCTCGAGCGCCCAAAGATCGGCAACCGTCTCGACGACCACAAGCGTGTCGCGGCTGCGGCGCTGATCCTGACAAAGAGTGCAAGGGTCGCGGCTATCGATATTGCCGCATGTCCGGCAAGTCACAACGGACGTGCGCGCTGCTTGCAGCGCATCGGCGAGCGGCGCAAGCAGCTCCTCCCGCTTGCGAATGAGATGGAGAGCCGCTCGCCTCGCCGACCGCGGCCCAAGCCCCGGCAAACGGGCGAGCAACTGAATGAGCCGCTCGATCTCGGGACCCGCGACTCCGCCGCTCATCCAAAGCAAGCCCAGGAGTCACGAAGGCAGTTTCATGCCCGGAGGCAAGGAAAGGCCGGACGTCATGCCCTTCATCTTTTCCTCAAGGAGCCTCTCGGCCTTTTTGCGGGCATCCTCATGCGCGACGACGATCAAATCCTCGAGGATCACCTTTTCATCCGCTTTAAGAAGCTGATCGTCGATCGAAAGCGCCTTCATCTGGCCCTTGGCGGTAAGGGTGATTCGGACTATGCCGCCCCCCGCTTGACCCTCGACCTCGATCCGCTCCAGTTCGGCCTGCATCTCTTGCATCTTGGCCTGCATGGCCTGGGCTTGTTTCATCAAGCCGAGCACGTCGCGCATTGCACTTCCTCAAATGTGATGACTTCCGTTGGCCGCTTTCCGCTCAAGCCTCGCCGTCCACGCCGCCGGAAAAGCTTGTGTCCTCACCACCGCCTGTTCCGGCTGGGGCCGGCAAGCCGGAAGCTGCTTCGAGCGGGCGCACCGCGACGATCTCGGCCCCGGGAAAGGCCGAAAGCGCGCTTTGCACGAGGGGATCGGATTGAACGCTGGTCAGGATTTCCCGCGCCCGCGCCTCCTCCTGCTCCTTTAGGCTCGGCGCTGCCGCCGAGCTCCCTAAGACAACCTCCCAGCGGCTGCCGGTCCACTCCTGCAGACGGCTCGTGAGCCTGTGAGCAAGCCAGGGCGCAGCTCCGGGGGCGGCGCAAAATTCGATCCGGCCCGGCTCAAAACGGACGAGGCCCACATCGCGCTCCAGCGCAGCCTTGAGCTGGATATCGCGATGCCGGCCAGCAAGCGCGACAACATCTTCAAATCGCGTCAGCGCAACGGGGGCAGCTTCGCCATCCGGCTGGGGGCCAGGCGCAGGCGTTTCGCGGGGTAAAGCGGCGTGCCTCATAGTCTCGTCTGCGCGCGCGGGGGCTTTGGCCGGCCCGGCTGCGCCAGGCTGCGCGGCGAGCTTACGCAGCGCCTCGCCGGGGGCTGGGAGCTCCGCGGCATAGCCGATCCTCACCAGAACCATATCGGCGGCAATGAGCGGCCGCGGCGAGTCCCTGACCTCGCGAAGGCCTTTCAGCAGCAATTGCCAGGTGCGGGTCAAAACCGCCATCGAGAGCTGCTGCGAAAACTGCTTTCCGCGGCTGCGCTCCTCGGGGGCGAGAGAAATATCGTTTGCCGCCTCAGGCACAAACTTTAGACGGGTGACGAGATGCACGAATTCCGCAAGCGAAGATAGGATTTCGGAAGGATCAGCGCCCGAGTCATAAAGCTCCTTGAGGATGGCAAGCGACTCGGCCATTCTGCCGCGCATTAGCGCCTCGAACAGATCGATGATCCGGCCGCGGTCGGCAAGGCCGAGCATCGCGCGCACCGCGCCCGCGGTGATCGCGCGCACCGCGCCCGCGCTATGGGCGATTGCCTGGTCGAGAAGGGATAGCGCATCGCGCACCGAGCCCTCTGCTGCGCGCGCAATGAGGCTCAGCGCCTCGGGCTCCGCGGCGGCGGCCTCCTTGGCGCATACGGAGGCGAGATAACTGGCAAGCGCGGCCGTGTCGACGCGGCGCAGATCAAATCTTAGGCAGCGCGAGCGCACCGTGACCGGAACTTTCTCGACTTCGGTTGTCGCGAAGACGAATTTCACATGCTCGGGCGGCTCCTCCAAAGTCTTTAGCAGGCCGTTGAAAGCCGATTTCGAAAGCATATGGACTTCGTCGATGATATAGACCTTCGTGCGCGCCATCACCGGCCGGTAGCTTGCGCTCTCGATAATTTGGCGCACATCGTCGATGCCAGTATGCGAGGCCGCGTCCATCTCAATGACGTCGGGATGGCGCGATTCCATAATCGCCTGGCAATGGGTGCCATGCTCCGGCATATGGATCGCCGGGCGCGCGACCGCAGGCTCTGTGCCGCGGGCGGGCAATTCGTAATTGAAGGCGCGGGCAAGAATCCGCGCCGTGGTGGTTTTGCCGACGCCGCGCGCGCCGGTCAGAAGATAGGCTTGATGAATGCGCCCAAGCTCAAACGCGTTCGTGAGCGTCCGTACCATGGCCTCTTGACCGATCAATTCCTCGAAGCGGGCAGGGCGGTATTTGCGGGCAAGCACCCGGTAGGCCGGCGCTGACCCGGCCTTATCTTGCGCGGCCGTCGAGGCGAGCGAAGGGGCAGGATCTTCTCGGGCGTCGGAGGGAGGTTCCATGCGAGCGGCGGGCCTTGAGTGGGAGGCTGGACAGAGACCCGCCCAGTCTCGTTAGGGCTGCTTCCTTCC
>JAFMSB010000012.1 GCA_017353815.1 Methylocapsa sp.
AGACCATTACAATAAGGGCGGCGTTCAGAATCCGTTTCTCGATGGCGGGATGCAGCGCCTCGGTTTGAGCGAGAAAGAGATCGACGACCTCGTCGCATTTCTCTTCACATTGACCGACGATCGCTTTGCCGAGTTCGGGAAGGCCGAAATGGCTCGTCAGACGGCGCTCAAATTTAACCGGCCCCAACGCGATACGGAGACCGCCGAAGGAAGAAAAGGCGATATCGGCGATACCGGGCTAACCCCGACATTGCGCAACCCGGCCTCTCTCGGAGTTTTCTAAAGCCGGTTGCGGCGGTTACCGGCAAAAAAATAAAATCGAAAACCGCGAAGGTTTCCACGAGAGAATTTCGCCCAGGGAGCACGCCATGGCGCACAAGAGCATCGAGACAAAATATTACGAGGAGCGCACCTCCTTCTTCGAGGACCTCAAGATCGTGGGCGCTCTCTCCCGGCGCGGCTTCCTCCAAATCGCCGGAGTATCCGCGGGAATAGCCGCCGCCAAGGGGCTTATCGTTCCGCAAAGCTTTCAGCTCATCGAGATCGCCCATGCGGAGTCCTCGGTCGAGCCCTTCACCGTCGCTTATGTTTCCGACACGCATCTTTATACACGCAACGTCAATGATCGTTTCATACGCTCGGCGGTCAAGGCCGTGGAAGATGTCAACGCCCTCGACCCGCAGCCGGACTTCGTCCTCTTCGGCGGCGATCTCGCGCAGCTCGGACGCAGGGAAGAGCTCGATCTCGGCGCGCAGATCCTGAAGAACCTGAAGGCTCCGGTGAAAATGATGGTCGGCGAGCACGACTGGTTCCTCGATATGGGCGCGCATTGGCAGGAATTGTTCGGGCCTCCCCAGTATTCCTTCGATCACAAGGGCGTGCATTTCGTGACCTTGATGAGCGTCAATGAGAAGGATTTTTGGACACCGCGGGGCATGACTGCCGAAGAAAGAATGCAAACGGTTGCCGGTCTCGATAACGGCGTCCAATCGCGGTTCGAGGTGGGGCCGGATGGACGCTCCTGGCTCGAGAAAGATCTCGCCGCGATCGATAAATCGACGCCGGTCGTGATCTTCTCCCACTCGCCGCTCTACAAATATTACCGCAATTGGAATTTCTGGACCGAGGATGCCGATGAGGTCCAATCGATCCTCAAGAAATTCGATAATGTGTCCGTCATCCACGGCCACACGCACCAGCTGCTGCTGAATCGTATTGGCAATATCAACTTCTACGGCTTGCTATCCACCGCCTGGCCGTGGCCCTATGCCCCCGAAGGGCTGCCAAAGCTTACCGTTCAGATGAACCGCGCCGATCCCTTCAATGGTTTTGACGGTTGCGGGGCCGGCCAGCTCAATGTGCTCGCCTCGGGCATGGTCGATAAAATATACAATCTGTGGAACCGGAATCCCGTAACTGTCCGGGCAAGTTATCTCACATCAGGCGGCACGGAGGACCAGCCGCCCGCCACAACGCTTTCGAGCTATTAAGAGGGATGCCGATGCGACTCTTAGGCCCATTCGCATTTGCCCTTTGCCTTGCGGCGGCCCCGGCGGCAGCAGAAGACCCCCTGCCCCGCCATGATGTGCCGCTCTCAAAACAAGGCAATTTGGTGGTTGCTCTTTGCGATGGCGAAACCTCGATCGAGGTGCCCGGAGTGAAACCAGGCGATGCCTTGACTCGCGAGCAGGGACAAAAGATTGCCGACGCGCTCATGAAGGAGTGGCGGCAAAAACACCCCAATGCCGAATGGGTCACCGTCGCACAAGAAGGAGGCCAGGAAGGAGGCACGGCGGTAAGCGTTCCCGAGCCGCGCGGCGCGGCCGCCGATCAGTATCAGACCTATGGCGCTTTCACCGAGCGCGACCAGCAGATCTGGAAAGAATCGACAGACCGCCTGGTCGCGGAAGGCAAGCGAATCTTCCATGACGCAAAAGCGCTCGGGGGCACCGCTGCAATATCGTGCGATATGTGCCACCCGGACGGCTCAAATACCCATCCGGAAACTTATCCAAAATTTCAGACTCAGCTCGGGCGGGTGGCGCTGCTGCGCGACATGATCAATTGGTGCATCGAAAATCCGGTGCGTGGAAAACCGTTCCCCGATGATGATCCGCGTCTCAAGGCGCTTGAGGCCTATATTCTCGCCCAAAGGAAGGGCGTTGCGCTCGAATACGGGAAGCACTGAGCTTCATCCCGCGGCGCGGCGTGCCTGTGCGCGATGGAAGCGGCTCCTGAAATAAGAAAGCTCGCTTAATACCAGCCGCCGCGAATCCTGATCCGCGTTCGCCGGATGGGTCCTAACGCAGGCGGATGCGCGGACTTTCCATCGCACATGAATCTCTGCCCCTAATACTTTGGCCAAGGCGGATCCGTCTCGCCGTCTTGAAAGCTCGGCATCAATGAACGGAGCAATCACGGTAAGCGATTGCGGAAGCGATCACGCGACCTCAAATGAAGCGCCGCGCGAAGCTGACGCTCGGTCCGCGCTTATGTGCCAAACGCTGTGCGTAGCGTACGCTATCTGCTTCGCAGCGCGGAACCAAATCTTGGCATAAGAATTAATTATTAGCCTAGGTGAATCCAGTAACGGAGGATTGCCGCAATGGCCGCTATCTTCCGGCCAAGCGCGAACTTATGGTCTGCGCTAGGCTTGTCTGTGATCGCGGGCTTGTTCGTGCTTGGCCTGGGCTGGTGGTTTTTTTTTCCGAGGACGAATTACGCGCGCCATGTCGGCTGGCATGTCGAGCAGCTCGTCCCTTTCAGTCATCAGCATCACGTGGCAGGTCTCGGAATTGACTGCCGCTTCTGCCACACCTCGGTCGAGGTATCGTCCACTGCGGGCCTTCCGCCGACCTACACCTGCATGACATGCCATTCGCAAATCTGGACGAATGCCAAAATGCTTGCGCCGGTGCGCCACAGTCTCGCTGAGAATAAGCCGATCGTCTGGAACCGGGTCCATGATCTTCCCGACTATGTTTATTTCAACCACAGCATTCACATTGCCAAGGGCGTCGGCTGTTCGAGCTGCCATGGGCCAGTGGATCGCATGCCGCTGACGTATAAGGCCAAAACTCTCACCATGGGGTTCTGTCTCGAATGCCATCGCAATCCGGGCCCAAATCTGCGCCCCAAGGATCAGATCTACAACACCGAATGGCAGAGGACCGAAAGCACACCATCGCCCGAGGCTCTGATGGCCGAGTATCATATCGGCGGGCGCAACCTAACGGATTGTTCGATATGCCACCGGTAAATGGCCAATGGCGCAGCCTTAAAGAGCTTGCAGACGATCCGGACTTCCTCGCCCGCGCCGCAGATGAATTTCCGGATTTATCGGACGCCCTCGCATCGGCCCCAGACCGCCGCAGCGCCATCAAGCTCATCTCTGCCGCGATTGCGACGTCGGGGCTCGGCGGATGCGACTGGGCGCCTTGGGGCACGCTCATTCCCGCGGTGAAAATCGCGCCTAACATCGTCCCAGGCCTGCCGAATGTTTATGCTACCGCGCATCTCTTCGATGGCTATGCCGCGGGCATCACCGTCAAGCATTTTATGGGGCGGCCGATCAAGGTGGAAGGCAATCCGCTTCATCCGGCAAGCCTTGGCGCGACAGATCCTTTTGCTCAGGCCGAAGTGTTGAACTTTTACGATCCGGATAGAGCCTGGGCGATTACGGAGCACGACGTCCCCGTCACGTATCAAAGATTGCAAGAAGCCCTCTTGGCAGAGCGTACAAAGATAACAGAAAGCCGCGGAGCGGGATTTCGCATTCTAACCGGCACGATCACTTCGCCCGCAGTCGCCGCACAGCTCGACGCGGTGCTTTCAACTTATCCCGAAGCGCGCTGGACCCGATGGGAGCCTGTCTCGCGCGCCAACATATCGGAAGGCGCAATTTTAGCTTACGGCCAGCCGGGCGAGATGATCCCAAAGGCGGGCGCGGCCGATGTCATTCTTGCCATCGAGAGCGATTTGCTCAGCTCCGCGCCCGGTCATGTGCGCATTGCGCGGGATTTTGCTTCCCGCCGCAATCCCGTGCGGACCGAGAAGATGAGCCGCGTCTATGCGATCGAACCCGTGCCGACTTTGGTCGGGGCCGTTGCCGATCACCGCTTTATCGCTGGCCCGAGCGAGCTCCGGCAGGCCGTGAACGCGCTTGCAGCGGGGATTTTAGGAACGCCGCCGTCCTCCGGGGCCCCGCCCTGGGTCCCGGAAATCATTGCCGATCTTCGCGCGAACCGCGGCGCGGCTCTCGTTCATGCCGGGCCGGATCAGCCGCCTGAGATTCATGCGCTCGTTTTTGCGATCAACGAGGCGCTCGGCGGACGCGGAAGGACCTTCGAGCTCATTGCGCCGGTTGCCCATTCCACGCCCGGGCGGGAGATTTCGCTTACCGGGCTCGCACGGGAGCTGCATGACGGCAAGGTCAGTACCTTGCTGATTTTGGACAGCAATCCCGTCTATACGGCGCCGGGATCGCTCGATTTTGCCGCGGCGCTCAAGCGCACGAAGTTCAGCCTCGCTCTCACTCTTCTTCCCAGCGAGACCGGCCATGTGGCGCAATGGGCGGTGCCGATGGCCCATAGCTGGGAGGAGTGGAGCGACGCAAGAGCCTATGATGGCACCGCGACCATATTGCAGCCGCAAGCGCTGCCTCTTTATAACGGCATCAGCATGCTCACCATGCTGGCGCTGTTTATCGATGCCGCTCCGCCCCCCGCACTCGACATCGTGAAAAGCAGCTGGCAGAGCCGCCTCGGGCCCAATTTCGATGGAGCCTGGCACGATATTTTGGCAAACGGAATTGTTCCCAATTCGGCAAGCCCGCCTGCCAATATTTCCTTGCGGTCCGGCGCAGAGCGCAATGCCATCTCCGAAATCGCGCCTCAGCCGCTTAGCGTCCTATTCCGGCCCGATCCGCATCTGTGGGACGGGCGTTATGCGAACAATTCTTGGCTGCAAGAGCTGCCGCGTCCGTTCACCAAGCTGACATGGGATAACCCGCTTCTCATCGCGCCGGAGCGCGCGCAAGATCTAAAGGTCGGCAATGGCGACATGGTCCGCCTGTCGATTGGCGAGACGGGCGTGACTGCGCCGGCTTGGATCATGCCGGGCCAGGCGGCCGATACTATCGTCGCACTTCTTGGCTTTGGCCGCGAGCACACGGGCTTGGTGGCAAATGGCACTGGCTTTAACTTTTACCCTTTGACGGGACGCGAAGGCGCCATCTCGCTTCAGAAGGCGGAAGGCCATATGGAGCTTGCCTCGACCGATCATCACCACCTCATCTTCGGCGGAACCGGAGATTACGCGCGCCACGGCACGCTCGCCGATTTCCGCAGGGATCCCCGCCTCCTTTCGGCTACCGGGCAAGTGCCGCATCTCTATCACTGGAAGCTGGCAGGCCCCGCCCAATGGGGGATGAGCGTCGATCTCAATGCCTGCATCGGCTGCAATGCCTGTATCGTCGCCTGTATGTCGGAGAACAACACTCCCGTTGTCGGCAAGGATGAGGTGATCCAGGAACGCGAAATGCATTGGCTGCGCATCGACCGAAATTACGAAGGGAGCCCGGACCACCCCGATATTTATTTTCAGCCTGTGCTTTGCATGCATTGCGAGCAGGCGCCCTGTGAGCAGGTCTGCCCGGTTGGCGCCACCGTTCACGATCAAGAGGGCCTGAATGTACAGATTTACAACCGCTGCATTGGCACGCGCTTTTGCTCCAACAACTGCCCCTATAAAGTGCGCCGGTTCAATTTTTTTGGCTACGCGAACAAGGAGCAGAGGCCATCCGAGGCGCGCAACCCCGATGTGACCGTCCGCGGACGGGGGGTGATGGAAAAGTGCACCTATTGCATCCAGCGTATTGCCGAGGCGCGCATCGCGGCCGACCGCGAAAACCGTCCGGTGGGCGAGGTGCGGACCGCCTGCCAAGCGGCCTGTCCGACGCAGGCCTTTACTTTCGGAAATCTGGTTGACTCCGGAAGCGAGGTCGTACAGCGCAAGGCGAGCCCGCTCGATTACGCGCTGCTCGCAGGCCAAGGCACATATCCGCGCACAACCTATGAGGGGCGCATAACGAACCCCAATCCGGCAATTGCGGGAGGCAAAGAATGACAGATGTCCCCTTCTCTGAAGGGTTATTTCCGGAAGACAATCGCCACGAGCCTATCCGGCCGCGCGCGGGCGATCCTGTCGTTTTGCCGGGCCCGACCATGGGCTCGATGACCGATCAAATATGCGCCAATGCATTGCGCAGACGCGCGTTTCTCTGGTGGTACATACTGATCGCTCCTTTTGTCTTGGGGACTGCCATTTTGATCGCCGCGATTACCTGGCTCTTTTACGCCGGGATCGGCATATGGGGCGTCAGCTGGCCGGTGATGTGGGGCTATGCGCTGATCGGCTATGTCTGGTGGATCGCGATCGCGTCCGGCGGGACTTTTATTTCTGCGCTCTTTTATTTGTGTGCGGTCGAGTGGCGGGCCTCGCTCAACCGGCTCGCCGAAACAATGACGCTCTTCGCAGCCGCGTGCGCCGGCATATATCCTATTCTCCATCTCGGCCGGCCATGGCTGTTTTACTGGCTCTTCCCCTATTGGAACGTCATGACGATTTGGCCGCAGTTCCGCAGCCCGCTGCTTTGGGACTTCTTCGCTATCTTCACCTATGTCACCACATCGATTTTCTTTTGGTATTTTGGCCTGATCCCCGATTTTGCCAGCATGCGCGACCGCGCAACGTCGCGTGGGAAGCAAACTTTTTATGGCGTCTTGGCACTTGGATTCCGCGGCTCGGAGAGACAATGGCGGCATTATCATCCAACCTATGGCATTATGGCCGCAATCATGGCGCCGCTCGTTGTTTCCGTGCACAGTATTGTGGGATTGGATTTCGCGGGCGGCGCCACCCTCGGGTGGCATGAGACTCAGTTTCCGCCTTTTTTCGTGTTCGGCGCATTGCTCTCCGGTTTTGCCATGGTGCTCCTTTGGGCCATTCCTTTGCGCCGCCTGTTGGGCTTGGAAAGCTATATCACGGGCCATCATCTCGATGTACTTTGCAAGCTGCTGCTCGTGAGCAGCATATGCATCGGCTACTCCTACATGATGGAAGCATTCATGGCTTTCTATAGCGGGGATGAAGCCGACAAGATCAACTTCATGGCCAAGGTGTCCGGTTCCTCCCTCGCCTGGATTTATTGGTCAACAATCGCCTTTAACGTTACGCTCCCGCAACTCCTGTGGTTCCGCCGCTGCCGCCTCAATCAGACGCTGGTATTCATTGTGTCGCTTCTCGTAATCTTCGGTATGTGGTGTGAGCGCTACACGATTGTCGTGATGAGTCTGCGCCGCAGCCATCTGCCCTCGGCCTGGGGCACCTTCGTCCCCACCATCTGGGACTGGGCGACTCTTTGGGGCACCGTTGGGCTGTTTGCCTCCGGAGTCCTAATCGCGATACGGTTCGTGCCAGCGATTTCAATGGCCGAAATGCGCGGGTTAATTCAGAGCCGCGAAAAGGAGGAGCAGCGCGCATGAGCGGGGTGTTTGGACAGCCAAAGACGGCGTAGCCGCTAACATACGAGTTTAATTGAGGCGAGCGCAGCGCCGTTTCACAGATCGGACAGGGCAATGGTTGCGAATGGCATTCCCTACTTTCACAACAATCCAGGCATTGGCCGAGTGCGCGTTCGTGCCAAAAAGTTTATGTGCGCGGGAGATCTGCCGCCTTTCGACCATCCGCATATATTTATCGATATGGGCGACGACGACGAGATCGTATGTCCTTATTGCGGCACCCTTTTTGCCTTCGACCCCAATTTAGGAGCTATGTGCGAGCCTCCCGAATGCGAATTTCGCCCGGAATCCGTGCCCGAGCCTCTCCCTTCGCCCAGCGATATCAGTAGTGTGACTGCCGCTCCACATCCGGAATCGGCCTCCCCTCTAAACCCGCAGGCGGACGGGGCCATGCCGGCCCCCCCACAGCCGGAATTGGCCTCCCGTCCAACACCAAAGGTAGCTGCCGCCACGCCTATGAAAATTGAGATAACGAGTGATGGCGTCGCTGCCTCGTTCGAAACGGAAGACGAACTGCGGAGAGCGATGGCGGAGCTCGAGGCTGCTAATATCGATTCCGTGCGGACATATACGCCCAAAGCAGTCGAGGGCGCGCCGGAAAAATCTTGGGTTCCCACTGCAATGCTTGCCGCCGGGCTCATCGGTGTCTGCGGCATGTTTGCGATGGAAGCGTTAGCCAATACTATCGCCTATCCTTGGGACATCGGCGGCCGGCCAAAATTATCGTGGCCGTCCTTTGTTCCGATCGCGTTTGAAGTCAGCGTGCTATGCGCGATGCTGGGGGGGTTTTTTGCTTATCTCTTCGCGGCCCGGATACCCAAGCTCTACGATCCGGTCGACGAATTCGAATTGATGCGCGACGCAATGCGCAACCGGTGGGTTGTCGCGATCCGCACCGGCGATGCGCGGATGCGCGAGCGTGCCCGCGAGGTTTTGGACCGCCTCCAGCTCAAGCGGGATGCGGAGTTGACCGCATGAAACGGACCCTGTTGCTTTTCGTAGGCGCAATGGCGCTTGGAGGCTGTGATGACATGGCTCTGCAGCCGAAGCAAAAGGCCTATTTCCCGCTCGCCGGCCCTGCCGAGGTGCCATCGGGAACGGCGGAATTCCGCGAAATGCCGGTCGAAGTTCCGCCGGTTACTATGGCGCTGCTCGAACGCGGGCAGGAGCGGTTTCGGATCTACTGCACGCCGTGTCACTCCGAACTCGGAGATGGCCGCGGCATGGTCGTGCAGCGCGGTTTTCCGCCGCCGCCTTCCTATCACATCGAGCGCCTGCGCGAGGCGCCTGTGCAGCATTTTTACGACGTGATCACCAACGGCCATGGCATTATGTATTCTTATGCAAACCGTGTGCAGCCGCGCGACCGCTGGGCGATTGCCGCCTATATCCGCGCTCTCCAACGCAGCCAGAATGGGAAAGTGGCCGATCTTACCCCCACCGAACGGGGGGCGCTCCAATGACCGCCCGCCCCTGGGCGGAACTCCTCGCCTGGCTTGCCGCCGCGGCTGGACTCGTCGGCACGGGCATCTTAGCGTATTTTGTGCCGTCAGCCTTTCCGCACGCTTGGCTTGCTGCTTACACCACCTGGGCGGGCTGGCCGCTTGGCTGCATCGGCCTCCTTTTGATCCATGCGCTGACCGGCGGCGATTGGGGCTATGCTACTCGTATCCAGTTGCTTGCCGGGGCGTCCACGCTGGCCCTCTTGCCGCTCGGCATCATTCCCCTCATCTTCGTCGCGCGCGATCTTTATCCTTGGCTGCGGCCCGACATCGCGGCTCATCTGAACAACACGTTTTATTTGAATCTGCCGGCCTTCACCGGACGGCTCATCGGCTATTTCGTCATCTGGTTCGCGCTGGCCTTCGCCATCCTCATAAGCCTGCGCCGCGGCGGGCCTTCCACAAAGCTTGCATGGGTGGCACCGATTGGCCTCATTCTGCTCGCGGTTACCATCACCTATGCGGCGATCGACTCCACGATGTCGATGGAACCGCATTTTGTCTCGAGCGACTATGGCCTAATCACTATCGTGGGAATGGGACTTTTCGCGCTCTCAATATCTGCCTTTGCCGCAGCCATCGCCCAGCCCCCGGCAAGCAAAACGCTACGCAATATCGGCAGGCTGCTGCTCGCACTCGCTATCTTTTGGGCCTATCTCGATTTCGTTCAGCTGCTGATCATCTGGCAGTCGGACCTGCCGAATGAGGCGACCTGGTACATCCTGCGCTCCACGGGCGGCTGGGGCATTGTGGCAGCTGGCATAGCGGCCGGGCATTTCTTCCTCCCCTTTTTCATATTGCTATCGCCAAAAGTCCAACAAACGAGACTGGGTATCGCCTGCGCATCCGCCTTCCTTATACTCAGTGGAGTTGTCCGGGGCTGGTGGATTATCATTCCCGAATCGGGGCGAGGCATTGGAGCGAGCGAGGTTTTGGCAATGGTAGGCGCCGCCGGGATTGCCGCAGCCTTGGCTTTTCACGCCGCGCGCATTTTGCGGGCTGCGGCGCAGGTGGACCAATATGTCTGAGAAAACCCTTGAGCCCGCGCGGCACGAGCAAAGCGATGTCGGCGAATGGTTCATTTGGATCGGCGCCGCGGGGCTGATCGCCACTGTCGTATTTTTCGGCTTGGTCGCGTATTTGCTTTATCCCCGCTCGATGAGCGACTGGAAATTGCGTAAGCCCTTGCCGAATTATCCCGCGCCCCGTCAGCAGACCGATGCCCGCGCTGAAATGCAGAGGTTCTATGCCGAAGAAATGCAGCGCCTGAACAGCGCGGGATGGATAGATAAAGCGAAAGGGACGGTCCATATCCCGATTGAGGAGGCGATGCGCATTATCGCGCGAGAAAAGATCCCCGGCTGGCCAGCGCCGCCCGAAAAACCACCTGCCCTGCAGGCAAAGAATGCTCCCCCTCCGCCCGAGGAGAAACCTCATGAAGCCGCTCCGCCCCCTGCTGCTCCTCCTGCCGCAGCTGCTGCTGGCGCCCCTGCCGCTTTGCGCGTCTGCGGACCAGGCGAAACAGGGAATTGCCTACGAGCAGAAGCTCGGAAACCTGCTCCCAAAGCACCTCGCGCTGCAAGAAAGCACCGGCCGCACCGTCCGGCTCGAAGACCTTTTAGGGGGTAAGCCTCTCATTCTCGTGCCGGGCTATTTCCGCTGCCCAAATTTATGCGGGATCGTGCGGGCGAGCCTTCTCAATGCGCTCAATACCGCGGGCTTCCGGCCCGGCCGGGATTATTTTCTTGCCGCCATGAGCATCGACCCGTCCGAGACGAGCGCCGATGCCTCTGCCGCGAAAGAAAAAGATATGGAGAGCCACCCTGAGCCGGGCTCGCAGGAGAGTTGGCATTACCTTACGGGGCGAGCGGATACCATAGACGCGCTTTGCAATGCGGTCGGCTTCCGCTCGAGCCTCGCCCCGAAGGGCAAGACATTCATCCATCCAACGGGCGCCATCTTTGTGGCTGCGAACGGGAGAATATCGAGCTATGTGCTCGGCGCAGGATTCGCTCTCGAAGATGTGCGGCGCGCGCTGGCCAGCGCGGCCTCCTCATCCATCGCGCCCGCTCCATCGCCCGTCCTTTTGCTGTGTTTCGATTACGACGCGGCAACCGGGCGCTACACGCCTGCCATCATGAAACTCTTGCGGCTCGCCGCAGCACTCACGGTCGCGGCGGTTGCGCTCCTTATCCTGCGCGCCCGCATGGCGGAGAAGCAGGCATGAAATTCTGGCTTGCCCAGGCATCGACCAGCGCTCCCGAGAGCGATTATTTGATGCTGGCCCTGGTTTTGGCGTCCATCGCGATCCTTATCCTCGTCTTCGGCCTGATGCTCATCTACGCCTTCAAATACCGCGCGACGAACCGCATGGATCGCGGCCAAATCATGAAAAAAACCTGGCGGCTCGAGATCGCCTGGACCATCGCCACGATGGCGGTCTTTTTCGGGCTCTTCGTTTGGGGCGCAGATCTTTATGTGCGGCTCTTCCGGCCGCCTGCCGGAGCTCTGCAAATCTATGTTGTCGGCAAGCAGTGGATGTGGAAGATCCAGCATGAGGGCGGGCAGCGCGAGATCAATTCGCTCCATGTCCCCGTCGGACGCAAGATCCAGCTCCTCTTGACCTCGGAAGATGTGATCCACGATTTTGCGGTGCCTGCCTTCCGGATCAAGCACGATGTCCTGCCGGGGCGCTACGAGAGCTTGTGGTTCGAAGCCACCATGCCCGGCACCTATCATTTGTTTTGCAACCAGCTCTGCGGGACCGGGCACAGCCGGATGGTTGGCGAAGTCGTCGTGATGTCTGGGGCCGATTACGAAAATTGGTTGGCGGCAAACGGCGCCGCTGGGACCTTGGCGGAGCAAGGCAAGATCCTTTTTATGCGCAACGGTTGCAGCGGCTGCCACGGCAGCAATGGCGCGGGCGGAAACCAGTCGAATAGCACGGTGCCGGCCCCGCCCCTTGCGGGGCTCTATGGCAGCCCCGTCACGCTTGTCGATGGCCAGGTTGTCATCGCCGACGATGGCTACATCCATGACTGCATTCTTACTCCCGAAAAGCGCCGGGTCGCGAGCTATCCGCCGATTATGCCTTCGTTCTCGGGAATCTTGAGCGAGGACGATGTCTTGAAGCTCGTTGCCTATATCAAATCTCTCGCACCGGAGAAGCAGCTATGAGCGTTGCCGAAATCGAAGCACCGGCGACCGCAGAATCCTACCTCGAAGACGGTTATACACTCCGTAGCTGGCTGCTCACGACGGACCACAAGCGAATCGCAATTTTGTATATGCTCACGATCACGATTTTCTTTTTTATTGGCGGCATAGCGATCTCGTTCGTGCGCTATAATCTGCTCGAGCCGCAAGGGATGATCCGGTCGGCGGAGACGTACAACCGGTTGTTTTCCATGCATGGCGTGGTAATGGTCTGGTTCTTCCTCGTCCCCGCAGTCCCCGTCACATTGGGAAATTTCCTTCTTCCTTTGATGATTGGCGCCCGCGATCTCGCTTTTCCGCGGATTAACCTTCTCAGCTGGTATCTATTCGTGATTGCGGGATGCGTGCTCCTCGTCGCGCTATATGCGGGCGGGGTCGATACCGGCTGGACCTTTTACACCCCCCTGTCCTCCCTTTATAGCAAAGGGCATGTCGCCCTTGCAGCCGTTGCGGTCATTATCACGGGCTTCTCTTCGATCGCGACCGGCCTCAACTTTATCGTCAGTATCCATCGCCTGCGCGCGCCGGGGATGACCTGGTACAAAATGCCGGTCTTCCTTTGGTCGCTTTACTCCACAAGCGTCATTATGGTGCTTGCCACGCCGGTTCTGGCGATGACGCTTCTCCTCCTCACTTTCGAGCGGATCTTTCATGTTGGCATGTTCGATCCAACGATCGGCGGCGACCCGCTCCTCTTCCAGCATCTCTTCTGGTTCTATTCCCATCCGGCCGTCTATATCATGATCCTCCCCGGCATGGGCGTCGTGAGCGAGATCATCCCAGCCTTCTCGTCGAAACAGCTGTTCGGCTACAAATTCGTCGCCTGGTGCTCCGTTGCGATTGCCGTCATCAGCTTTCTCGTTTGGGGCCACCACATGTTTGTGACGGGCCAATCGGTTTATTCGGCGCTTGTTTTCTCGATTTTAAGCTTCGCGGTCGCGGTGCCATCCGCGATCAAAATTTTCAACTGGCTTGGGACGATGCACAAAGGCTATATCCGTTTCGATTCTCCGATGCTCTATGCGCTGGGCTTCATCGGACTCTTCACGATGGGGGGCCTCACCGGTCTTTATGTCGCCACGCTTGCCGCCGACGTTCACTTGCACGACACTTATTTCGTCGTCGCGCATTTCCATTATGTGATGGTCGGCGGAATGGTTTCCGCCTATTTTGCCGGCTTGCACTTTTGGTGGCCAAAAATCACCGGGCGGATGTATCCGGAAATGTGGGGCCGTGCGGCGGCGCTTATCATCTTCGTTGGATTCAACCTTACATTTTTCCCGCAATACATCGTCGGCTATCTCGGCATGCCGAGGCGCTATCACACCTATCCGCCAGAGTTCCAGGTTTGGAACGTCCTCTCCTCGGCGGGGGCGGCGGTTCTTGCCGTCGGCTATCTCTTGCCGCTGCTCTACCTCACTTGGTCGCTGCTCAAGGGGAAGCAGGCGAGCACGAATCCCTGGCACGCCACCGGCCTCGAGTGGCAAACCCCCTCCCCGCCGCCGACCGAAAATTTTGAGACGACTCCAACTGTCACTGAGCCGCCCTACAATTACCTCCCGGCCGAGGCTCTAGACCGCCATGCATGATGAAGCGGTCGCGCATGAGTTTCAATACGCGAGCGCCTCGCATCAGGCAGATACCGCCGTTGCGGGCATGTGGCTCTTCCTTGCCACGGAGGTGGTCTTTTTCGGCGCGCTCTTCTTATCGTGGATTTTCGCAAGGCATTTCAATCAGGCCGGTTTCGACGCGGGAGCGGAGCGAAGCGAGCTCGAAATCGGCACAATCAATACGGTGATTCTCATCACCGGAAGCCTCGTCTATAGCCTCGGCGTCGTTCTCATCGAAAAAGGCAAGACGCGCGCTTTCATTATGTGCGCCGCAGCGGCTTGGCTCCTTGGGCTCGCTTTCATGATATTGAAATTTGCCATCGAATGGCGGCACGATCTTGATCGTCACATGTTCCCTGGCGCAGACTTCGGCATTACTGGAGATTTGGCTGGTGGTGCAAAGCTCTTCTGGTCCTTCTATTTTTTCGGAACTTTCGTCCATGGCGTACATCTGGCGGTTGGCCTGGGCCTCGTTGCCTGGGTCATACTGCGGGTTTGGCAAGGCGCGTTTTCCGCCGCTTATCTAGCCCCCGTCCTGGTCGTCGGCCTCTACTGGACCTTCGTCGATATCGTCTGGCTCATTCTCTACCCGCTGATTTATCTGATTGGGAGGGCAACATGATGAGGCTGCTGCGTGGGGCGTTTTCGGGCTCGCTCGGGACCCTTGCCGCCCTCTTCGCCAGGCTGTCGCCGGGCAAAAAGGAAGGCATTGGCTGGCGCGTGTCCGGCTTGCTCCTAACCTGGGCCGTGATGTTGATCCTGGTTGGAATCCAATATGGCGTGAGCCGGCTGCATTTTGCCCCAGGCTTGAGGCCGGTGCTTTTGGTTCTATCGGTAATTATGGCGGCCCTCGCCGCTATCGTGTTCATGGAGATTGGGAAAGGGCCGGGAATCAACCGCCTCTTTGCCGTTGCCAGTTTGCTTTGGCTGCTCATTTTGCTTGGCCTGGGCAGCATGGATCCATTTACGCGCGTCATGTATTACGTCCACCCCTCGTGATGTTTGCCGCGCTTGCGTCGGATCTGCGAAAGCGCAGGTCCTGTCTCCGTAGTTCTTGCTTGTCGGCCATCGGAACTTGCGCGCTGGCCATAAGTTTTACGCGCTGAGTCAGCTTCCGCGGAATTGCCCTAACGGGCGCGGGGAAGAAATGCCATGACCGAGGTGGAACAGCTTGCGGCCTTTGTAACGCGGGCGCGCTTCGAGGATCTCTCCGCGGCCGCTCAAAAGCAGCTGACGATTCGGGTGCTTGATACCATTGGCTGTGCGCTTGGCGCTCTCTCCGCCGGGCCGATCAGCGCAATTCGCGCCCAGACCGCCGAGTTTGGAGGCAATCCAGTTTGCACCCTGATTGGTACGAGGACAAAGAGCGCGCCCGACCGGGCGGCCTTCTACAATGGCGC
>JAFMSB010000134.1:0-2040 GCA_017353815.1 Methylocapsa sp.
ACGCGCGAGGCTGCGCTCGAAAGCCTATTTTCCGAGCGCCTCAAAATCCATGAGGCGGCCAAATTTGGCATTAACCCAAAAGATAGCGATATTTCTCCGCAAATCATCCGGACTGCAAAAGAAATCAAACTTTCGCCCCAGGCCCTGGTCGCGGACTTGGAGCACGCCGGAGTACCGCCCGATCATTTCAAGGCTTATTTTCGCGCCGACCTTGCATTCGACGTTCTCGTGCAAGCCCTAAATAAGGGGGTCGAGGCGAGCGAAGAACAAGTTCGCGCCGAACTCGCCAAAGAGGGCGGCAAGACGGCGGCCGGGACGGAATATACGGTGCGTCAGGTGATTTTCGCGGTGCCTCATTCGGTCACCGCGGAAACTTTGACGGAGCGCGCGCACGAGGCCGAACATTTGCGCGAGAAGTTTTTGAGCTGCGAGTCGGGTATCCCCCTTGCCAGGGCGATGATGGATGTGACGGTTCGCGATCCCATCGTTCGAACCTCTGTGGAGATGGGCGACGAGCTGCGCCGATTGCTTGATTCGACGCCGGCGGGGCATCTCACGGCGCCGCAGCGCTCTGCCGAAGGGATCGAGATGATCGCATTATGCAAGAGGGGCCAAGCCAAGGACGATAGCGCGGCGCGCGCCGCCATTGCCCAAAAGCTCCTCGATGCGCATATTGCCGCCGATGCCGAGCGCCGCCTCAAGGAAATGCGTGCCAAAGCCGTAGTCGTGAAATACTGACGGCCGAAGAGCTATGGCTCGATCTTTGGCTGCCCCAAGACTTCCTCTGGCTGTGTCGCAGGGTGATCCGGCCGGAATCGGCCCGGAGCTGACCGTGAAGGCATGGGTAAGGATGCGGGATGATCCCCGCGCGCCGCCATTCTTCGCTGTTACGGATCCGGATTATCTCGCGAACGCCGCGCGGCGCCTGGGCATCTCTGCCCCGGTCAAGACCATTGCAGCTGGCGCAGATGCGGCGACGATTTTCCGCCACGCCTTGCCGGTCTACGCATCGGGTCACAGCGTCGCCGCGACGCCTGGCGCTGCGGACCCAAAAAGCGTCGCGGGAATCCTTGCCTCGATCGAATCATGCGTGCGGCTCGTTCGTTCAAGAGAGGCGGCGGCGCTGGTGACCAACCCAATCGCCAAGGAAGTGCTTTTTTCAGCAGACTTCCGGCATCCGGGACATACGGAGTATCTCGCCGAATTGTCAGGCCGCTATTTTGGTGGCAATGCGCGGCCAGTCATGCTGATCTGGTCGCCCCAGTTCGCGGTCGTTCCCGCAACCATTCATGTGCCGCTTGCGAAGGCGCCGGTGCTGCTTACGCGCAAGCTTCTTGTCGAGACTGGCATGATCACGGCACGGGATCTTGCCACGCGTTTCGGAGTTAAAAACCCGCGCCTTGCCTTTGCCGGGCTCAATCCTCATGCGGGCGAAGGCGGCAGCATGGGGCGGGAGGAGATCGAGATCATTGCGCCGGCCCTCGCGGATCTTGCGGCGGCAGGCATTCCGGTGAGCGGGCCTCATGCCGCCGATAGCCTGTTCCGCCCAGAGGCGCGCAAAAATTATGATGCGGTGATCGCCATGTATCATGATCAGGCGTTGATCCCCATCAAGACGGTGGCATTCGATCAAGCCGTCAATGTCACGCTGGGGCTGCCGCTGATCCGCACATCGCCCGATCATGGCACGGCTTTCGATATCGCAGGTAAGGGAATAGCGGATCCCACAAGTCTCATTGCGGCTCTCGGACTTGCGGCAAGGCTTGCCAAACGCGAGCCGCTGGGCCAATCCGGCTCTGACGCCATGCCTCAGGCCGGACGCCCTTCATCCTGACCTTTTTGCGGAGACGGCGGCTCCCGCCCTCCCGCTCCGGAGTCACTTAAAGCAGGCTATGCGAACGCGCCGGCAGCATTCCCGGGCCGCACTTCAACCCGATGGCCTCCCGCCCTTGCGCGAGGTTGCCGCTGCGCACGGGCTCGCCGCCAAAAAATCCCTCGGCCAGAACTTTATTTTTGATCTCAATCTCAACCGCCGCATTG
>JAFMSB010000134.1:2050-5576 GCA_017353815.1 Methylocapsa sp.
CGCGGGCCCGCCCGGCGAAGCGTCCTTCATTGAGATCGGGCCTGGGCCAGGCGGACTCACCCGTGCGCTTCTTGCCGCAGGCGCGCGCAAAGTCATTGCGATCGAGCGCGATGCGCGCTGTATTCCCGCGCTTGCGGCCATTGCGGCCCATTATCCCGGGCGGCTCGAGATTGTCGAAGGGGATGCGCTGGAAGTTAAATGGGACGAATATGCTGCCAGCGAGGAGAAAATCCGGGTTTGCGCCAATCTGCCCTATAACATCGCGACCCAGCTACTCATCCAGTGGCTCGAGACCGAACCCTGGCCGCCGTGGTTCGACCGGCTGGTGTTAATGTTTCAGCGCGAGGTCGCGGAGAGAATTATTGCCACACCCCTGGAACGGGCGGCTTACGGGCGGCTTTCGGTGCTCGCAAACTTGCGCTGCAAGACCGGCATCCTGTTCGATGTTCCCCCGGCAGCCTTTACCCCTCCGCCCAAAATTCGGTCCTCCCTTGTGGAGCTCACTCCCCGCGCATCACCGCTTGCCTGCAGCACGAAGCTGCTATCGGAAATAACGCAGGCCGCATTCGGGCAAAGACGCAAAATGCTGCGGCAATCGCTGAAATCGCTCAGCGGCGCCGATGCCGCAGCCTTGCTCGCGCGCGCGGATGTCGATGCCAAGTTGCGGCCCGAGGAGCTTGCGATTGCGCAATTTGCCGATCTCGCCCGCGCGCTCGGCGAATTACGCAGCGAGCCGAGCGGCTGAAACAGGCTCAGCGGATTTCTGCTATGCTGGCGTTTGGCGCACACACGCAAAGTTGATCGCTCTTTTGGCAACGCACTTCCGGCCGAGCCTGTAACCTAGCCGGCACTTCGGACGAATTGGCTATTGCAAACAGGAGAGCGGCCGCAGCACAGTCCTCTCGAGACCCTCTCAGAAGGGAGAAAACCATGCGGAAATCTTCGTCGCAATCCCCGCCCCGCCCCTCGGGCTCGGGGCGGACAACCTGGCGCAGCGGGCTTATCCCTGCGGTCCTTGGCGGTATCGCCTGCGCGGCCGGTGCGGACGCTGCCGTTTTCATCGACCCTCCGCAGATTGATCTTCCCGCTCCGGCGCAAGGCGAAACCGGTAAAGCGGTCTTTGCTGGCGGCTGTTTTTGGGGCGTCCAGGCCGTGTTTCAGCACACCAAGGGCGTGCTCCGCGCGATTTCGGGTTATGCGGGGGGCACGTTACAGAACCCGACTTATGAAAAGGTAAGCTCGGGGCGCACGGGACACGCGGAGTCGGTCGAGGTGACTTTCGACCCCAAAGAAATCTCGTTCGGACGCCTGCTGCAGGTCTATTTCTCGGTTGCGCATGATCCAACGCAGCTCGACCGGCAGGGACCCGACGAAGGCTCCCAATACCGCTCCGCGATTTTTGCGCTAAGCAAAGAGCAGCAAAATATCGCCGAAGCCTATATCGCGCAGCTCAACAACGCGGGCGTCTTTCCGCGTCCGATCGTGACCAAGGTCGAGCCGCTGCAGATATTCTACCCCGCCGAGACCTATCATCAAGATTATGCCACCGAGCATCCGGGCAGCGCCTATGTCGCCGTCAACGACCTGCCAAAGATCGAAAATTTGCAAAAGCTTTATCCAGAGCTCTATCGCCAGCGGCCTGTGCTCGTTGGCAGCCCGGGCGAATAAGGAGGGTCCAATGGAAATGCAGCGGCGCGGTCTTTTGGCGGTTGTTGCAACCGCGGCGGCTGGCAGACTTCTTTCCGCGGCGTGGCCTTACGCCTATGCCGGGGAAAGCGAAATTTCGAAAACGGACGCCGAATGGCGCAGCCTCCTCACCCCTGCCCAATACGATGTCCTGCGCCAGGAGGCTACCGAGCCCCCTTTCAGCAGTCCGCTGCTCAACGAGCATCGCGAGGGTGTTTTTGGTTGTGCGGGCTGCGAACTGCCTCTGTTCAGATCGGAGACGAAATACGACAGCGGCACCGGCTGGCCGAGCTTTTGGAATCCGATTGAGGGAGCAATAGGCACAAGGGTGGACAAAAAGCTGTGGATGGAGCGAACCGAGGTGCACTGCCGCCGCTGCGGCGGACATTTGGGCCATGTCTTTAAGGACGGCCCTCCGCCGACAGGCCTGCGCTATTGCATGAACGGCCTCGCCCTTAAATTCGTCCCGAAGTCCGCCTAAGGAGTGCCCGGAGCGGCCTTTGGAGCCTATTGCCGCATTTCACGCGCGCATGGCGTGTTGCGGAGAATAGGGGCCAATTGGGCGCAGATGACGAAGAAGGAGTTAGACGACGTGACGAGAAGAACTTCATTCGCTTACCTTGCCGCCCTGGCCATTATTGGCGCTGGCACCCTGTTTTCTGTTGCGGCATCCGCGGAAGAGAAGGCTAAGCCGAAAGCAGGGACCCAAGAAAAGGCGAAGCCCCAACCCGCCAAGCCCGACGCAATGAAGCCCAAAGAGGATGATTCCGGAGCAATGAAATCCGACGACATGAAATCGGATGACTCCGAATCCGACCAGATGGGGGACGACTTGGGCAATCAGGACTAGGTTTGAGATAGGGCACGACGCCGGTCACGCGGGAGCGGCTCATGAGCGGAAATCTCGAAACGGGGATACCGCAGCGTGCCCTCCCGCGTGCCGTCCTCATATACCGGCACAGCATCCTCACAAGACTGACCCATTGGATCAATCTGGTTTGCATCCTTGTGCTCTTGATGAGCGGCCTCCAGATTTTCAACGCCCATCCTGCGCTCTATTGGGGCCAAACGGGTGCCGATCCCAGGCGTGCCTCATTTGAGATCGGTGCGCGCGGGCCTAGGAGCAGCCGCGCCGGATTTGCAAGAATTGGAGCCACAACCTTCGACACAACCGGGATACTTGGTCTTTTCCGCAACGCATCGGGGCAAGATTCGGTGCGCGGATTTCCGCGATGGGTAACCTTGCCAAGCTGGCGTGACCTTGCCTTGGGGCGAAGGTGGCATTTCTTTTTTGCCTGGGTTTTCGTTGCCAATCTTTTTGTTTATTTCGCCGCGGCGATTTTGAGCGGGCATCTCAAGCGCGATCTTTTCCTCTCGCGGCCGGAATTGCGCCCCGGCGCACTTGCTCGCGATGCCGCTAACCACCTGCGGTTCCTATTTCCCCGCGGCGAAGCCGCGCGCCATTACAATCCGCTGCAAAAGCTGAGTTATTTGTCTGTTCTCTTCGTGTTTCTGCCGCTGATGATCTTGACCGGGCTCACCATGTCTCCCGCCGTGGATGCGATCCTTCCCTGGCTCGTCGATTTGTTTGGGGGCAGGCAATCGGCGCGCACGATTCACTTCATCGCGGCGAACCTGATCGTGCTCTTTGTAATTGTTCATGTCCTCATGGTTTTCTTGGCAGGGCCAAGGAACGAACTGCGTTCGATGATAACCGGCAAATATGCCATTCCTCCAAAACAGAACCATGACCCGGCTTCTTCATAGGCGCCGGTTTTTGACGCTCGGGGCGGCAGGCACGAGCGGTCTTTTGCTTGCGGGCTGCGACCGTCTCTCGCGG
>JAFMSB010000135.1 GCA_017353815.1 Methylocapsa sp.
GGCGTCCCCGGATATCAGTTCAGGCCGCGGCGTACGGCGGCCGCGCAGAGGAGTGAGTTCTTCTGTGGCTACACTCCAGCGGTCAGCCCGGCAGCTCTGAAGTCCAACCGAACAACGATCCAGAACCTGCGCGTCCCCGGCCACAAAACCCGGGCTCGCTGTTCCCGCGCAAGCTGGCCAAGGACAATGCCGGCCTCTTCGTGCACTGGCAATCGTCCGGAACGGCCACGTTCACCTCATGGGAGCGGTGTGAATCGAGAGGTTCATGCACCGTTCTGCGAGAGGCTGGGGGTGAAACTCCTCCGGCCTGCTCACCCTTGGGCGAAGACCAATATGGCGCCCCTGCGCGGATGGGGCTTGCGCGGAAAGAGGCTTAAGGCCAAGGCGCCGTACGGGCAGTGGAAGACGATGACCTTTCTTGCCGCTCTTCACCATGATCGGATCGACGCACCGTGGGTCATCGATGGCCCCATCGATGACGAGTCCTTCCTGATCTACATCGAGAAGATGCTCGTCCCGGCGCTGAAGAGAGGCGATATTGTCATCCTCGACAATCTCGGCGGCCACAAGGGCCAAAGGGTACGCCGCGCGATCCGGGACCCAGGCGCTAGACTCCTCTTCCTGCCGCAGTACAGCCCGGACCTCAATCCGATCGCGCAAATCTTCGCGCCGCTCAAACATCCCCTGCGCAAGGCCGCCGGGCGGCCCGTCGGGGCGACTTGGAAGCGCATAGGTACTCTGCTCGATTGCTTCTCAGCGAACGAATGCCAAGCCTATCTCCAAAACGCCGGATATGCTTCCACCTAAACACATCCCGCTGTAGCGGCAAGCGGATGGTAATGAAGCGGGCAACTTGTTAATTCGAGCGACTTTTGAAAAACGGCGATCGGTCGGAAGTCAGCCAACAGACAAATAAGATGGGCCGGGCCGGATGGTGATTGGAGAAGACCCTTCTCACTTAGTGAAGGGAAAAACCTTTCATCCGCCGAGGCCGCGAAAGAAGTCCGACACAAGCTTGGCGCTGCCGACCGCGCCGCCCCCCATCTCCGCCTCGGGTTTGGCGCCGGGGAGGGCGTGCCCGCCAGATTCCACTCGGATCACCTCAATGGGGACAACGCATTGATTGAGCTTATCGATATAGGCGCGCGCGCCATGCATTTCCTTTGCAGGAACCGGGGTCGTCGTTGCGCCCGCCTCGCAACCCGCCGCTCTTCCGAAGAGCGCGAGCGTTTCCTCGACAGGCAGCAGCGCAGGGGCACCGTGTGCCAAATAATCACCGCTTGGCAGGGGAGCCACCGGCGGTTCTCCGGCGCCTTGAATCATTAGAAGCGGTACAGGGTTAGGGGCCGTGCAAGTAGATTCAAGGCTCTGAGGCAGGCTTGCAGCAAGGACCGCCACCCCTGCGAATTTCTGTTTTCCCTCGCAGGCAAGCCGCAATGCGAGAACCCCCCCGCCGCCGATTCCGGCAAGAAAGATCTTGTTTGGATTTGCAATCCCGTGGCTCACCAGCTTGGTAATGAGCTCGCGGACAAAATGCATGTCGCGATTCGGCTCCGGCCCGAATGCATCCGCCCAATGGGCAGAGAGCGGCTCTGGATAAACAAGGACCGCACCGGACGAACGCGCAAAATCTTCAGGCCCAAACGCCCGCTGGAAGCGCGAGGCCTGCTTTCTTGCAGCGCGGAGCACGATGATAGCCGGCCGGCGCCCCTGCTTAAGCCTGCTTGGCTGAATGAGGATTGCGCTGCGGAGACTGCCTCCCGAAGAGAACATAATGCGGCCCGCCGCTCCGGTTGCGGGCGATGCCACGGAAACAAAACCCGATATTAACACCGTCGCGGCTGCGGTTCGCCAAAACATTCGGGCGGATTGGAAATTCACTTTTTTGATCAGCCTGCCAAAAAGTCAAAAAGATTAGGGTTAAGATGCAAATTCGAGGCCCTTCTGCAAGGGCCCAGGCGAGAACTTTGCGTCCCGCGAACGCAAGAGATTTGTTTCACGGCGCTGCAACAGGCTGCTTTTACTGGAAGCTTTGACGGTAGCGTGGCCGAGTTGCCGAAGCGGGGCAATTGCATTACTGAAGAAAAACAAGGCGCCGGCATAGAGAAGCAAGATCATGACAAGATTGGAGACTGATGCGAGGGGCACAGAGAAGCGGCGGCCCCTCTCACCGCATTTGCAGGTCTACCGACCCATGCTGACCATGGCAATGTCGATTGCACACCGTATAACCGGAGCGGCCCTTTATGTTGGGATGCTGTTGCTGGCATGGTTCTTGGTCGCGGTGTCCGCTGGGCGTGGCGCATATGATGGGGCTGCGTATTGCCTTAATTCGATCCCTGGCAAGGGGGTATTGTTCGCATTTACCTGGGCCTTTTTCCATCATTTTCTTGGCGGCATTCGCCACGTCATCTGGGATACAGGCCACGGATTCGAGCCGAAAGAGCGCGAATTCCTGGCGCATGCGACCCTATACGGCGGCATAGCCTTGACGGCCGCAGCCTGGGTAGTTGCATACCTCTTCTCATAGGGCTTCTCGAAAGGTGCAGGCGAATATGGCGAAGAATTCGGGACAGGCAAAATCGATCACGAAACGAGTGCGCTTTCTCGGGTCGGCCCGGTCAGGAACAGCAGAGGCTTGGGCCATGCGCATCACCTCGAGCATGCTCTTGGTCCTCTCGATCGCCTTTGTCGCAGTTATTATGTCGCTTCTCGGCAAGGATTACGCGGCGGTCCGTGCCGAGCTTAGGCATCCTCTTCCAGTTATCCTCCTGGCCTTCTTTATCTTAGCTTGCATTTATCACATGAAGCTCGGAATGCAGTCGATTATCGACGATTACGTTCATCATGCTCATCTCAAGGAATGGTCGCTCATCGCCAATTTTGTCTTCTGCCTAAGCATCGGTTTGGCCTCTGTCTATGCACTACTCAGATTGAGTCTAGCCTGAGGTATCTAAACTGAGTCCAGGCAAGTGCCCCAAGCCTTGCATTGTCTTTTGAAGAGACGAACGGTATGACGACTGACACGCTTCAAATCCTCAATTCTCCAGCCATTTCCGGCGCAGCCTACTCGGTAACCGACCACACCTTTGATGTCGTCGTCGTGGGCGCCGGCGGGGCGGGATTGCGGGCGACCGTCGGCTGTTCGCAAGCGGGGCTGCGTACCGCGTGCATCACCAAGGTCTTTCCGACCCGCTCCCATACCGTCGCTGCGCAAGGCGGTGTTGCTGCCGCGCTTGGCAATATGGGGCCAGACGACTGGAAGTGGCACATGTACGACACCGTAAAGGGGTCGGATTGGCTCGGCGATCAGGACTCCATTGAATATTTATGCCGCAATGCTCCCGCGGCTGTCTATGAGCTGGAACATTGGGGCGTGCCTTTTTCGCGCACGGAAGATGGCCGCATTTACCAGCGCCCCTTTGGTGGCATGACAACCGAGTTCGGCAAAGGCCCGCCCGCGCAGCGGACATGCGCGGCGGCCGACCGCACGGGCCATGCCATGCTTCATACGCTCTATGGTCAGGCATTACGGTTTAAGACGGAATTCTTCGCTGAATTCTTCGCGATCGACCTCATCATGGAGGAGGGGCGCTGCCGGGGTGTGGTCTGCTTGAAACTCGACGATGGCACCATTCATCGTTTTCGCGCTCAGCTCGCAATTCTAGCGACAGGCGGCTACGGCCGGGCTTATTTCTCCTGCACCTCAGCACATACCTGCACGGGCGATGGCAATGCTATGGTGCTGCGCGCCGGTCTTCCTTTGCAAGATATGGAATTTGTACAGTTCCACCCAACGGGGATTTACGGGGCTGGCTGCCTCATTACGGAAGGCTCGCGCGGAGAGGGCGGTTATCTCACCAATTCGGAGGGAGAGCGATTTATGGAGCGTTATGCTCCATCAGTGAAAGATCTCGCACCGCGAGACATGGTATCGCGTGCAATGACTTTAGAAATCCGCGAGGGGCGCGGTGTCGGCAACTACAAGGATCATATTTATTTGCATCTCGAGCATCTCTCGCCAGAGATACTGCATGAGCGGCTTCCCGGCATTTCCGAAAGCGCAAAGATTTTCGCTGGCGTCGACGTTACCAGGGAGCCGATCCCAGTGCTGCCCACGGCCCATTATAATATGGGCGGGATCCCAACGAATTTTCGTGGCGAAGCCGTCACCAAAAAGGATGGAGACCCGGATGCAATCGTGCCAGGCCTCATGGCAATTGGGGAAGCCGCCTGCGTCTCTGTCCATGGCGCGAACAGGCTCGGATCCAATTCGCTCATCGACCTCATCGTCTTTGGGCGGGCCGCCGCGCTAAGAGCGGCGGAAATTGTAATGCCGGGCATGAAACAGGCGGACCTGCCTCGCGATTCGGTAGATCGTCCGCTTTCGCGCCTCGACCGCTTCCGCAACGCCAAGGGGAGTATTCCCACGGCCGAGCTTCGCCTCAAGATGCAAAAGGTGATGCAAAGCCATTGCGCGGTTTATCGCGATGGGCCGGCACTGGACGAAGGCGCACGGCTCATTCATGAGGTTTGGGCAGCCCGCGACGAGATCGCCGTTACCGACCGTTCGATGATTTGGAATTCCGATTTGGTCGAAACGCTGGAACTCGATAACCTTATAATTCAAGCAGCCGTCACAATGGCGGGCGCCCGGGCACGCACCGAGTCTCGCGGTGCGCATGCGCGGGAAGATTATCCCGAGCGCGATGACGCCGATTGGATGAAGCATACTTTGGCTTCGGTTGATAATGAGAAGCGCAAGGTTTCTATCGATTACCGCCCGATACACAGGTGCACGCTGACGAACGAAATGCACTATATCGAGCCGAAGAAGCGCGTGTATTAATAAGAGGTTAACGAAGGAAATGGTCCAATTCACGCTACCAGCTAATTCACGCGTCAAGAGTGGCAAGACCTGGCCGAGGCTGGGCGATGCCAAAAACCTAGTGGAATTCAAGGTTTATCGCTGGAACCCTGACGATAATCAGAATCCGCGGCTTGATACTTATTTCGTCGACCGCAGCGACTGCGGGCCGATGGTTCTCGACGCGCTGATCTGGATAAAGTCCAAAGTCGATCCCACGCTCACCTTCCGCCGCTCATGCCGCGAGGGAATTTGCGGATCCTGCGCGATGAATATCGACGGCACGAATACGCTTGCCTGCACCAAATACAAGGACGATATCAAAGGAGTGATCAAGATCTATCCCTTGCCGCATCTGCCGGTCGTGAAAGATCTCGTGCCGGATCTCTCGATCTTTTATGCCCAGCACACCATTATCGAGCCTTGGCTCAAAACCGAGTCGCCTTCTCCCGAAAAAGAGTGGCCGCAATCACCCGAAGATCGTGCCAAGCTTGATGGATTTTACGAATGTATCCTTTGTGCATGCTGCTCGACCTCTTGTCCGAGCTACTGGTGGAACGGCGACCGTTATCTTGGTCCGGCCGCGCTCCTACAAGCCTACCGCTGGATCATAGATTCGCGCGATGAAGGGGCGGGAGAACGGCTTGACGAGCTTGAAGACCCTTTCCGCCTCTATCGCTGCCACACGATCCTAAATTGCTC